>JBARKD010000412.1:0-5787 GCA_049800615.1 Acidobacteriaceae bacterium
CTTCTGCTCTTCAAGCGCCGGCGCTACACTCGGCGTTTCCGTGGCCAGCACATTTTGCGTGGGCGGGTGATCCTGCGGCAGGGGCAACGCTGCGGTCGAGACCAAAGTGGCCTGGATCGCTCCCTCCTGCAAGGTGTTGGCGCCCCACTCGCTGCCGCGAAACAGGTTGTGCACATAGCCGTAGCCAATCAGCAGCCCGAAGAGCAGCCCGTGCATGAGCAGCGACTGGGCAAAGGGTGAGCCCAGGCCATCCGGGCCTTCAAGTATGTCGTGCGATTGGAACCCGGGCATGGGCTGCTACTTTGCCGTCTTGGGCAACGGCTGGGTCACGATGCTGATGTTGGAGATGCCGGCTTGCTTGACGGCATCCATGACCGACGCGAAGGCGCCAAAGGGCACGCGTTCATCGGCGCGAAGGTAGATGACCTGGGACGCCGGGTCACTCTTGGGTGAGTGAAGCAAGGCGGGCAACTGCGCCAGGTTGACGGGTTTGTCACCCAGGAAGACATTCTGATTGCGATCGATGGTCAGCACCAGACGTTGTTGCGTGATCTCTTTGACGGTGCGGGTCTTGGGCACCGCGACATCGATCCCCGACTGCAGCACCGGCGCAGTGACCATGAAGATGATGAGCAGCACCAGGACCACGTCGACCAGCGGAGTGATATTGATTTCCGCAAGCGAGGTACGGGTCCGGCCAGTATTAGCGGTGAAGGCCAGTTGCGGCCTCCCTTTCCACGGCTTCCTGTTTCGGCGAGATCTCTTCCAGGCTGTTAAGCAGTTCGCGGGAGAAGTCGTCCAGGCGGGCGCCGAACTCTCTCAGGGAAGCAGTGAACTGGTTATAGGCGATGACGGCAGGGATCGCGACCAGCAGGCCGGCAGCGGTGGTAATGAGAGCTTCGGAAACACCGGGAGCCACGGCGCGCAACGTCGCAGCTCCTTCGGTGCCTAGTCCATGGAAGGCATCCACGATGCCCATGACGGTGCCAAAGAGCCCGACGAAGGGAGCGACGGCGCCGATGGTAGCCAGCCATGTCAGGCGGTGCTCCATGACGGTGAGCGCTTCACTGGCAGCGGCTTGGGCGGCGCGTTCCAGGGTGACCACGTTCTTCGGCGGCCCGAAGCCGCCGGTCTGGCGGCGATAGGCGTCGTAAACTTCGTCGAAGACGTCAACCAGCGGGCTGGGCTTGAACTGATCGCTGACGGCGGAGACTTCCTGCAGGCGGCTGGACTTGCGGAAGGCGCGCATGAAGCGGCGGCTTTGCTTCCGCGCGCGGCGGAATAGCGAGGACTTGCCGATAATGATGGCCCAGGAATAGAGGCTGCCAATGAGCAGCAGAACGAGAACGGCTATGGCTACGGGTCCGCTGTTGCGAACCATATCCACGACCGCACTGAATCCGTAGGTTGCGGTATGCGCTGCAGGGCCCGCTGCGTCGTCTGTCTGGAAGAAAAAAACAGCTGCGATATGGAGAGGGAACATCATCTCTTCTTACTCCTCAACGTTAGCAGACCCGCATACGGGACACCAACTGACAGGGGTTAGATGCCGGTGGAGGGTAACCTCGTGGATTACTGCGGGAGCGAACTTTGTCGCTCACGCGGATTGATTTGGGTCTGGCGAACTACCCACGCATGCCCGGCCGGGGGGCCCGAATGGGGCGCGGTCTTCTCTGTGCGTGTCGTATTCCAGGGCGTTGACGTTGTTGTCAAAGTCTCGTGCTAGCTGCGCCTTTCAGGTCTCGTGCTATGCTGCGCCTTTCAGGCTGCCCCATGCTGCTCGAACTGCGTGCAGAAAATTATGCCGTGATTGATCACGCCGTTGCCGTCTTTGGAACGGGGCTCAACCTGTTGACGGGAGAGACGGGTGCGGGCAAATCCATCCTCGTGGATGCGTTGGCGCTGCTGATGGGAGAGAAGGCGTCCTCTGACGTAGTACGCCACGGGGCCGAACGCGCGGTGGTGGCGTGTGTGTTTGAAAGCACGCCCGGCGCGGAGAGCACGCTGGAGGACAATGGCATCGATGCGGAAGGCTCGGAGATTATCCTGCGACGCGAGATCCAGGCCGGAGGGAAGGGGCGCGTCTATATCAACAATCAACCGGCTACGGTGAATGTGCTGCGCCAACTGGCGCCCGAACTGGCCCTTGTTCATGCGCAAAGCGAAACCATGGGCAGCTTTGACCAGGCGCAGCAGCGGCAATTGTTGACCCGCAGCGCAAGTATTCAAACGGAACGCGTAGCGGCGGCGTTCGCGGCGTGGTCGGACATTTGCGCACGGCTAAGCCGGCTGGAAGGGGACGAGCAGGCACGTCTGCGCGAAGCGGACCTGTGGAGCTTTCAGAAGAACGAGATTGAGAGCGCGGCAATCCAGGCGAAGGAAGACGAAGAGTTGGAGATCGAGCGGCGTGTGCTGGCCAATGCGGAGAAGTTGCTGGCTGCGGCGATGAGCGCGCATGGGCTTCTGTATGAGAGCGACCAGTCTGCCGCGGCTGCGCTGCGGGGAGCCGAGAAACACCTGGAAGAGCTGGCGCGGTACGATCCGCAGTTCACCGAAGCAGTGATGCAGGTGAAGTCGGCGCGGGCGGTGATTGATGATGTGAGCAATACGGCGCGGGATTATGCTTCGCGCATCCAGGCTTCGCCGGACCGCCTGGTGGAGGTGGAAGACCGGCTCGAGGCGCTCAACCGTCTGAAGCGGAAATATGGACCCACGCTGGCCCAGGTTTTACAGCACGCGCGAGAAGTGGCGGTGAAGCTGGCGGAAGTCGAGAACCGAGACCAAGTCCTGGAGGAGCTGCGCTCAGCACGCGCGAAAGCAGCGGATGCCTATCGTGTGGCGGCTTCGGAGTTGACCGCGGAACGCACATCAGCGGCCCGCAAACTGGAAAAGCTTGCGGAGGAGCATATCAACGACCTGGCCATGAAGGCGCGGTTTGCCGTGCAGGTGACCGCGCAGGAAGAGGAAAAGCATTGGACCCGCGAGGGATGGGACCTCATTGATTGCCGTATCGCTACAAATGCGGGGGAGCCATTGAAGCCGCTGGAACAGATTGCTTCCGGAGGCGAACTATCCCGGGTGATGCTGGCGCTCAAGGTGAGTGTGGAGGAAAGCGCGTCGCGGGGAAACGGCCGGAAGAAGACGGCGATTCCACGGACCCTGGTATTCGATGAGATCGATATCGGGATTGGGGGCCGGGCTGCGGAGGCGGTAGGGCAGAAGCTAAAGGAGCTTTCGCGGGCACAGCAAGTGCTTTGTGTGACCCACTTGCCCCAGATTGCCGCGTTTGCCGATCAGCATTTTCTCGTGGAGAAGCGGGAGCGGCAGGGGAGCACAAGAACCTCGGTCCGGCTACTCACGGACGAGGAGCGGACGGAGGAAGTGGCTCGGATGATCAGCGGGGCAAAATTGACGGAAACTTCCCTCAAGCATGCGGAGCAGATGTTGAAGGAGAGCAGGAAGGGGCCGAGACGGTAAGCGGGATTTTTGCTGGTTTTCGAGCAGGCCCGCCCTATGGGTCTAAAGTCAACCTGATGAGGTTGTTGGGTAGAGTCGGCAAGCTTTGGCTAGCCTCTATGTTTAAGACACATAAAGGGCTGGCGCGGTATACTGGTGCTTGTGACTAGTACCCTTTCCTCCTCCCCGTTAAGCGTTCCCAGCGCCAATGGCGCGCGCAAGCAGGTGCTGCTTCTCAAACCGCGTGGCTTCTGTGCCGGTGTGGTGCGGGCGATCGATGTGGTCAAGATCGCGCTGGACACCTTTGGCGCGCCCATCTACGTGCGCAAGGAGATCGTCCACAACCGGTTTGTGGTCAATGAGCTGGCGGAAAAGGGCGCGATCTTCGTCGACGACATCGACGACGTGCCCGAGGGGATGCGGGTCATCTACAGCGCGCATGGAGTTTCCCCGGCGGTTCGGGCGCGCAGTAAGTCGCGCGGGCTGAAAGTGATCGACGCTACCTGCCCGCTGGTGACCAAGGTTCATGTGGAGGCGGTCAAGTTCGCCCGGCAGGGATATTCGCTGGTCCTGATCGGGCATCGCGATCATGACGAGATCGAGGGCACGCTCGGCGAAGCTCCCGAAGTAACCCAGGTGGTATCGACGGTGGAGGAAGTGGCGGCGCTTCAGGTATCCGATCCGGAGCGGGTGGCTTACCTCACGCAGACCACGTTGAGCCTGGATGAAGCGCGCGATATCATTCAGGCTCTCAAGGCGCGTTTCCCGAAAATCGTCGGGCCGCACTCCCAGGACATCTGCTACGCCACGGAGAATCGCCAGGTGGCGGTGAAGAACGTGGCCCACCAGGCCGACCTCTTACTCGTGGTGGGGTCAAACAATAGTTCAAACTCCAATCGCCTGGTGGAGGTTTCGCGCAACCTGAGCACGAATGCTTTCCTGATCGAGAATTCGGGAGCGATTGATCCCAGGTGGCTAGCCAGCGCATCTACTGTGGCAGTGACAGCCGGAGCGTCGGCTCCGGAAGTGCTGGTGGCCGAAGTAGTTGAATATTTGCGGGGCCGCGGGTTTGCAGATGTTCAGGAAGTAGAAGTCATGCCGGAAAATGTTCGCTTTGGGCTACCCCCGGAGATCGTACAGGCAATTCGGCCTGTGCCGGTGTAGCCGCTAATGACAGCAGTACGTTAGCTGTTTTTGAGAGAGAGCGTCAGTCCAGAATGAGTAAATCCTTAGAAGGTGGACAGCCCATCAGTCCCCGTTTTGGCCGTATTGATGCGGGGTTAGACCAGGTAAAAGCTGCCGCCGCACGGGCCCGGGACTATCTGTTTTCGCTGCAGCACCCCGACGGCTATTGGTGTGGCGAGCTGGAAGCCGACACCACCCTCGAGTCCGACTACATCATGGTGCACACGTTGCTGGGGACCGGCGACGAGCGAAAGATGAGGCGCGCCTGCACCGAGATTCTGCGTAAGCAGAATGAAGACGGTGGCTGGAGCATCTATGCCGGCGGGCCTTCCAACATCAGCGCTTCGGTGAAAGCTTACTTCGCCTTTAAGCTGATGGGCTGGCAGCCGGAACATCCGGTGATGGAGCGGGCGCGGCAATGGATCCTGGAGCAGGGCGGGGTCCTCGAGTGTAATACCTTCACCAAGATCTACCTTTGTTTCTTTGGCCAGTACGAATACGACGCCGTACCCGCCATTCCACCGGAACTGGTCCTCTTTCCCAACTGGTTTTACTTCAACATTTACGAGATCTCTTCCTGGTCGCGGGCCATTCTGGTTCCGCTGTCGATCGCCTACGCCAAGAAGCCGTTCAAGAAACTGGCGCCGGAAAATGGGATCGATGAGCTTTTTGTCGGGGGCCGGGCAAATGCAAAATTGCGGCTGCGCTGGGACCATCAACGACCGATAGGTTGGCGCAACTTCTTCCTGGTGCTGGATCGGCTGGTCCACTGGGCGGAGCGGGTGCACATCCGGCCGCTGCGCAAAGTAGCGATCAGGAAAGCGGAGAAGTGGATCCTGGAGCGAATGGAGATGAGCGACGGGCTGGGGGCGATTTATCCCGCCATGCTGAACGCCATTCTTGCCTTGCGCTGCCTGGGCTACTCGAGCGACGATCCGCAGACCATCCGAGCCATGGATGAGTTCGAAAAGCTGGGGATTGAGGATCAGGGGATTCCGGACTACATCGAGCCAACATTCCGCATGCAGCCCTGTATGTCCCCGGTGTGGGATACCGCTTATGCGGTGTACGCACTGGGGCAGTCCGGCGTTCCGCGCACCGACCCGCGGCTGCTCAAGGCTGCCGACTGGATGCTGTCGAAAGAAG
>JBARKD010000413.1:0-6185 GCA_049800615.1 Acidobacteriaceae bacterium
TTACTACGCTGGATCAGCCGATCCCAAAGATCCTGTGCTCTCGCCCATCTATGCGGACTTGCATGGTCTTCCCCCTACGCTCTTCGTGTCCAGCGGGCGCGATGCGCTTTTGAGCGGAACGGCAAACCTGCATCGCGCGTATCTGCGAGCGGGTGTGGACGCCCGCCTGGTGGTCTTCGATGCCCTTCCACACGCATTCTGGTATCACGCTGAGCTTCCCGAATCGATAGAAGCCAACCACATCATGGCCGACTTCTTTCTTCAGCATCTGCCAAAGTAGAGCCGGTCCATTAAATAGTCGCCGCTCGAATCTTAATCGTCACAGCCCTAGTGGCAACGTAACCGTTACAGTAGCGAAACAGGTAAGAGCGGTCGCATTGGGGTCTTGCCGGATGAGCAAGGCCCCAAATGCCTGATTCGATTGATGAACGTTCTGGTTTATAGCGGCAGGCGAACGGCGGCATCCGCTTCGATGGCCATTCTCTGTAATATATTGAGGAACTCCGGACTCTGGCCGTAGAACAGGCCGTCGGCGGTGAAGCTCTTGATGGTGGCTACCGCGCCTGCAAACTTGTCATGCAGCGGACGGATGATTGCAACATGGGGAAGGTTGGGGCTGATGAACTCGCAGGGAACGGGAAAGATCAGGCTCGGCTGAATCAGCGGATTGAGCGGGCTGAAGAAGTTTGGAAACGATAGGCCGGACACAGAGTCGGTGAAAGGCGCCACCGGCGGCTGCACTCCGTTCCCGGCAAAATCGACCCATTCCAAAAAGTGTGCAATCTCGTCTCCCCCAATCCCAAGCGTGATTTCCAGCACTTCCGGATGTGTCACTTTCCGGCTCAACGTAGCATAGAGACTTGAACCGCCTTGCTCAATGTACCCGAAATGAAAGGCAGCGGTGTTGGCAATCGCCTGTATGTGTTCGTTGCCGAGAAAGTTGGAATTGGCAGCGCCATTGAAGTCATCATCGTTGCGGGGAATGGCGGTGACATTATCCAGCGTCAGCGCCTGGGGAAAGGTGGCGCCGAAATCCGGGTTGGTTGCGCTCCGGTAGCGAATATACCAACTGGTGTCGACGTTGAGATGCATAAGATTGGTGAGCCGCTTCGTATTGGATGATCCTGTCGCCGTGCTCCCTTGCAGGGTTCGGAACGCATCGAAGTTGACCGGCTCGGCTCCCTTGGATTCGAGATACGCATTGAGAAAACTGGCATGGCTGATTTCGTCCAGGGTATTGCTGCTGATGTACTGTTGGGCGTCGCCATCCAGGTTTGACAGGGCGATCTGATAGTTATTTTGCGACTGGGTTGGGTCTACTTCCATTGGCAGATTGTCGCCGATCCCGCCTAACTCGGCGTACTGTACCCAAAGATCTGATTCGATAGTTTCCGCGGCTGCCAAGAACCGCAGGATGGCTATATCGCCTGCGTTCAGTCGCCCGCCCGCTTGTGCCTGCGCGGCGGTTCCTTTTGCCAGCAAACCAGCGCTTACCGTGGCCGCGCCTCCCGCCAGCAGTCCGCGTTTCATGAACGAGCGGCGGTCTACTGGACGCTTCTTAATACCCACTTCATTTTCCATGTTATTCACACCTATCCTCACTTAGAGTGGAAATGGACCCCTTCCTGGTCAGGTGATCCGAAGTAACCATAGGCGCGGTGACCATGTTATATGTCATCGATATGTCATCGATCTGTCAGATAAATGTCTTGTCGATAGGTTCGAAAGTAGCTTTGAATTTTGCGCTAAGATTGATTCGATCGGCTATCAATTAGGCAAACAAGTCCGTCTAAGGCCACGAATTGCGAGTGGCTTTAGTGCTGGCCGGCTCGAGCGGAAAGGTGGCCCGCCCCGCGAATTTCCTTAGCCACCAATTCGTACTGGTCCGACGCCAGGTAATCGACGTGGGCCGCGATTGCGGCTCGCCAGCGGGTGCGCGCAGCCTCGAGCGATCCGAAGTTGTAATTGTGAAACCAGCCGTTGCAGCTTAGTTGAGCTTTGGTCGCTCCGTCGAGGGTATAAAACCTGATCCACAGGCCATTCGCATGCGCCCGCTTCACCAGCGCTTGTAGCCTGTTCATCTTTGCTTGGGTCCACTCGCCCGCGTTCGGCTGGCCTCCCGGCTCTACGACCTTCCACGGGTTGTTCCACCACCGCCGGTAGTTGGTAGCTCGTTCCGAGTCGATCTCCTCCGCTTTTGCCGAAGGGTCTTTGCCTTCGCTGTGAATCGCTCCAAACAGCAATACCCGGTCGCCGGTTTGCAATTGGTCATAAAACACCTTCTGCTGTGCATCGGCTTCGCCGGTCAGCACCAGTATCGGCTTCACGTCGAGCGGCTCGACATCCGACTCCTGGGCCCCTTTCACTGTCGTCGTCAGCCATGCCTGGTATTTGCCGAGAAGCGCCAGGACGGCCGCCAGGTGTTCGGGCTTGTTATCTTTGAAGTCCAGATTGAGCGTGATCAGGGGCCACTTGGCTTGGTTGCCGTCCTGGAGCGCCTTTTCGACCGTCGGCCTGACGCGCTCGAAGAAATACTGCTCCATTGTCGGCTCGTTGCCATAAGTGGGCAACCCGTGTGTCACCACGGACCAGCTGCGGCCCGTCTTCGCGTCGGTATGCCATGCGAGATCCTGCTCGATGGCTACTGGAGTGCCCGTGGAGAGAGCACGATCGATGCGGTCGCCCCACCATTCGAAATAGGGATAACAATTGTGCGCGTCCATGATCGTGCGTGAGCCTGGCTGCGCTTGTTGCGCCCTCAGCTCTCCGCAGCACAACAACAGGATGAGGCAAGATGCGATAGCCTGCACAAGGTGGCGACGCTGCATTGGCTGCTATCCCCCAGCGAACGAATGGGCGCGGCGCCCAGTGATGGGACGCCGCTCAGTCAAATGTAGGTTAGCAAAGTGGAGGGAGCTTTTCTGACCAGGTGACGGCTTGTGAACGCTCGAGCCTGCTATCGCGTCAGAGCAACCGGTGACAACGGACCTGCGGCCATTCTCTTGACGGGCGCGGCTTGTACCTGGAACGTCAGGCTTTTGCTGGCAGCGAGTCCGTCGCCCGCTACCGTAACCAGCAACGTAGCGCTGCGTCCGGATGCGGCTGTCGGCAGAGCCGTCAGGGTCAGTGTTTCGCTGTTTGTGCCTGCGCTCGCCGCCGGCGTCTGCGGATTGGCAGACCATTTCGCCGTGACGCCCACCGGCAAACCGCTGAGAGTGTAGTTGATGGCGCCACTGAACGAACCTCCCGTCACTGAGTCGAGGCTGACAGTGCCAGACGATCCCTGCACCACGACGATCGAAGCGGGCAGAGCGCTCAGCGTCAGCGTGGGTGGCGGGGTTACCGTGAGAGTGTAAGTCGCCGTTTGCGTTCCCGTGCTGTCCGTAGCGGTGATCGCGATCGCCTTGGCTCCCGCTGTGATGGTCGCGGAGCTCGTCACTGTCACGGTTGCAGCTGTGCCGGGCAGAATCGAGGCCGGCTTAATGCTGCCCGATATCCCGCTTGGCGCCGTCGCGGCCAGCGTCACCGCATTCTTGCTGCTGCCGCTTTCCGTTACCGCCAGGGTGAAGGTCACGCTTTTGCCCGGCGCCGCGATTCCGTTCGTGGTTGAAGAGGTCAGCGAAAAATCTATTTTCGGCGCGGTCGTCGTCGATCCGGATCCCCACGCGCTCACCAGTTCTGCGCCGTCGACAGAACCCAGGCCGGTCGCCAGGTTATAGGGTGCGCCTGCAGCGGTAAAGCCGGTTACCCCTGGCACGCTGTTGCTGCCCGAAGGAGTTTCGTGAAAGGGGCTCTTGTTCGCGCTTAGTGATGCATACAATCCAGGATTGGCGTTGCCCTGCCCTTTCCCGCCTTTGCTTTCCACAATGAGCGCCATGACTCCGGCAAAAGACGGCGATGCTGCCGATGTCCCGGCAATCACCCACTCCGAGCCATTCTCGAAAATGATGTATCCGTCGTGCGCAGCGGCGCTCATGGCCACATCCGGCACAGCCCTCATCCCGTTGGCTGCGCTGACTCCGCTCAGTCCTTTCTGCCACGCTGGTTGCGTGAAGAAAAGGCTGACCCCGCCGCCGGAAGACCACAACCCTGAACCGCCATTCGCCGAGCTCTCATTCCATACCTCTTCGGGTATGTAGCCCTCTGCCGAGCCGTTGCCGACCCCGTTGGCTGCCGACCAGTAGCTCCCCGATCCCTCCTTGAACTCGGTTCCCCCCACGCAGGTCGAGTACGGCGAGCTGCACAGGCCGTTCACGCCCCTGGTTGATCCGGAGCTTGACGATCCGCCGCTGCACCCCGCGGCCCCCGAATCCCCGGAAGACACGAAGGAGCTGATGCCCTCGCTCGCGGCTTGTTCCCACAGGCTGTTGTAGAAAGACATTGCTGCTGATCCCATAGCGGCTTCGCAGCTTCCGTAGCTGGTGCTCATGACCGGCGCCGTCGAGTGGTTCACGATGTATTGCGCCGCCAGATCGACGCCATCCGTGGTCGCTGTCGAAGCAGCCGTCACGAATTTCACCACGGCCGCGGGAGCGACCCCACCCGACCATTCCACGTCCAGTGTCGATTCATCCTGGTCGCCCGCAACCAAACCAGGGTTTGTATTCACCAGAATCACCGTGGGAGCATTTGCTGCCAAGCCGGCGGCTGACCGAAACTTGGCGACATCCTGCAGGTTGATATTGCTCCGGCCCACGATCGCGATCGAGCTTCCGGACCCGCTTGTCCCGGCCTTGTACAGCGGATTCAGGTCATAGATCGCCGCAAAGTCGGCGGGAAACAGATAGTGCGTGCTCCCACTCGTAAATTCAGGATGAACATTCAAGGGTGTCTTCGACCGGATCTGGGAAACGCTGCGAAAGTCGTGGAGCGATACGATTCCGCTCACGACACCGGCAAACGCGGAGGGTACCTGCGGATCCTGCGTGTTGGCGATGTGCTCCACCCCATTCACCAGGAAGTGATGAATCTCGGTATGAAATGTATCCTCCACTTGCCCCGCGTTTCCCGAGAAAACAATCTGCCGGCTGTTCGCCGGGATTTCGTTTACCACGAATCCGTGGGACGTCAGCCAGCCTCTGATTCTGCCCAGGTCCTGCGAGCTCACCCCAAAACGCGCTCCATACTCAGCCGGCGTGAGCCATTGGTGGTAGAGGGGTGATTCAGGATCGTGCTGCGCTTCCACCAGCGCAGCCAGAGCAGCTTGCTGAGCCGCGGAAAGCTTGAGTTGAAGGACCATGCGTTGGAGAGGGGTCTCTGCATTTACGACCCCCTGGTCAAACTCCCCGCGCGCCATCGGATGTACATTACCCAGCAGCGTGGTGACCTGGCTTTCGTCAATCGGGCCGGTGATTCGGTTCTCTATGGTTTGCGCCCTGGAAGATAGATAGTTTCCGGAGATCAGCAGACAAAAAACCAGGGACAAACAGGTTTTGACTCGCATGGTTTCCTCAAGACGCAGCAAAGTTGCACAGCCGCGATGAGCTCGCGGTCTTCTGCTGTGTCGTTGATGTAATCGTCCAGGCGCGTCAGCGTAGCGTGATTTCTTGAGGAAAATGGATTACGGGAGTCCGCAGTGCGCCCGTTAAGCGCACACGATCACCCACACATGTTATGACGATGGTCCGTCTTACGACCGCTTTTCGAACAGGGTTTCGATGCCGGGAGAAGTGGCGTGGGGAGGCGTGTGTGCGGTTTCCGCGCACCAGCAGTTTGCTGCTTCTGCAGCTTCCCCACGGGGGCTCAGGCGTAGGTCTTCGCCCCTTCGTGCAACGCGGCAGTTTACTTCTTGGGATGGCTGGCGATAATCAGGGTCTTGATTTTGGCGTAGGTTGCCGCGGGAACGATTTTGCGATTAAGCAGATCCGTCTTGGTGTTGTAAGGTCTGCCATCGATGATCTTCTGCGAATAAACATCGCCTATACCCGGCAGTGCGCTGAGGTCCGCTTTGCTTGCAGAATTGATATCAACCGGGCTCCCGGCCGGAGGGGCCGGCGCCATCATGGCGTGAACGGCCGAAGGGGCCAACTGCGCCACCGCCACCCCGCCGAGTAGACCCAACGCCAGCGAAATTGCCAGGCTCTTACGCGAGAGACCCTGAAGCTTGCTTATCAGCACCATGTTCATCTCCTGTATCGCCCGGTTTTGCAGCACCAGGGATAGTTCACCTGCGCGCAATGCTACAC
>JBARKD010000414.1:0-9340 GCA_049800615.1 Acidobacteriaceae bacterium
AATGAAGTGATAGAAAACATCCGCTTTCGTCCTGAGCTGATCGTGCGATCGTCCACGTGCCCGCCTTCCTTGGCTGGCGCGAACGGCGAACGCAGACTTACATCCAAAGTCCGCGCTAAGTGAGCGCTTTTAAACGTCGATCATGCGACCGGTTGGCGATCTTCAGACTCGTGGATTTCTGAGGTTGACGGGTTGCCTTCGCGGCCGGCATCCCACGTCCCGCTTTTTGTTGACAAATATCCACATCATGGGTTCGAATCGCATTGCAGTAAACTAGTTAATTATTGACAAGTGTTCCGGTTTACCTGGGAAAACAAGCGATGCTGCTGATCGTCTCATCCGGGCTTCCCATGCTCGCGCACGGGCAGCATATCTCTACGTAAAGGATGAAAATGCTCCGGATTTTTGCCATAATCGCCGTATCTGTTCTTCTGGTGCCGGGTGCAGCCCTGCACGCGAGATCGCAACAATGGAAGCTGAGTTGGAGCGACGAGTTTAATGGCCCCGATGGCGCTGCACCGGACCCCGCAAAGTGGGAGATCGTAACCGGCGGAAACGGCTTCGGCAACAAAGAGCTCGAACAATACACCGCGCGCGCGGAAAATGTTCACCAGGAGCACGGCAATCTAGTGATCACTGCGCGGCACGAATCGTTCACCGGCGCAGACGGCATCCAGCGCGAATACACGTCCGCTCGCCTGCAGACAAAGGGCAGATTTGAGCAGAAATACGGACGGTTTGAAGCTCGCATCAAGATCCCGCAAGGCCAGGGAATGTGGCCGGCCTTCTGGTTGCTGGGAAACGACGAAACAACTGCGGGCTGGCCGGGGTGTGGCGAAATCGACATCATGGAGAATGTCGGTTACGAACCCGGAAAAGTTCACGGCTCGCTGCACGGCCCACGTTACTCCGGCGACAGCCCGTTAACAGGAGCGTACACCCTGCCGGCCGGCTCGAAGTTCTCTGATGGCTACCATGTTTTTGCAGTCGAGTGGGACGCCTCGGCGATTCACTTCTATGTGGATGATCATCTATACGAGACTCAGACGCCAGACAGCATCCCCAGTTCTAAGCGGTGGGTCTTCGACCATCCTTTCTTCATTCTGCTCAATGTCGCGGTGGGTGGACAGTGGCCGAAGGATCCAGACGCGAACACTCAATTCCCACAACAGATGTTGGTGGATTATGTCCGCGTTTACACCCATCGTTAGTGCTCAGAGGATCACCACACACTCGCTGTTAGTGTTGGTCACCAGATCCCAAGCAAGTCAAGGCGCCCCGGCAAGGCCCGCTCTCCTCCGGGCCACCATTCGATTTCCTCGTTCCCACCAACTCTGAAAACTTCACACGCGTGTGAGATCGGGACTCCCTGTGAGCGCCAAATATTGGTGGATGAACGCGATCGACATGCTGCCTTCGCCTACGCCGCTGGCTACCCGCTTGATCGAACCGTGACGGACGTCGCCGGCGCAAAATATGCCAGGAAGGCTCGTCTCGAGCGGAAACGGCTCCCGATCAAGAGGCCACCCGGTCAGGTCTCTTCCGGTGTAAATATAGCCCTTGGCATCGCGCTCCAGGGTTGGTGGAAGCCATGATGTGTTCGCCGTTGCGCCGATCATCAGGAAGAGCGCGTCGGCGTCCCGTGTGGTGGAAATTCGCCCGCCATCGGGGTCACGAGTGGTGGTTACGATTTGCTCCAGATGCTCTTCACCATGCGCACCGGTAACTTCCGTCCATGCTTCGACGCGAATGTTGCCCTTCTCCGCGATCTGCGCCATCAGGTATCGCGACATGCTCAGCGCGAGACCAGCCCCACGCACCAGCATGATCACCTCAGCAGCATAATTGGAGAAGAAGACCGCGGCCTGGCCAGCGGAGTTCCCGCCTCCGACCACGAATACCGTCTTTCCAGCGACGCTATGGGCCTCCTGACGAGAGGCGCCGTAAAGTATGCCCCGACCAAGCAGACGGTCCAGTCCCGGAACTTCGATCCGATGCCAATCGACGCCAGTGGAGAGCAACACCGCCCGAGCCCATATCTGCTCTCCGCCATCTAGTTGCACGCAATAACCCATATCGGCAATGAGCACCGCTTCGATGCTGCGTGTTACGGCAATCTCCGAGCCGAAGTGGCGTGCCTGCTTGAGTGCACGCTCCGTGAGCTCATCACCGGAGATGCCAGAAGGAAATCCCAGATAGTTTTCAATGCGGGAGGAGGTTCCGGCCTGTCCCCCGGCTGCCGAGCGTTCGACGATCAACACCTTCAACCCTTCCGAAGCCCCATAGACGCCAGCCGCCATCCCGGCAGGTCCCGCACCGGCGATGACAACGTCATAGCGCTCGTACTTTGGCGCGGTTTGCAGACCCAACGCCTCTGCGACCGCGCGCACCGTCGGAGTCAGTAGGCGCGTCGTACCGTCTACGACCACAGCGACTCCATGGTGCCCTGGCGGCACACAGGAGGAAGCGCGCTCCGGCTCAAGTTCGCTATCTACCCAGTCGTACTGCACCCGATTCGCCGAAAGGAAACTGCGGATACCCCGGCAGTCCGCGTCATAGGGCGACCCCACCAGAAGCACGCGGGAAGAGGGAGTGTCCTTTACATACTGCGGCGCCATTGAGAGCCGATCCGTCATCGTCTGAAAGATGGTGGCGCCGCAGGAGGAGGAATCTCGAATCAACTCCTGAAGCTGCTGGCGATCGAAACGGGCCAGGCGGCATCGAGATACTGCCTGGATGGAGACGAGATTTGCAGTGCCCAAGAGAATTGGAATCTCACCAAAGAACTCGCCCGCGCTGAGCTGCTCAAGGTCCCGGCGTTGTCCCACGATATCCTTCACCACCTGGAGCAAGCCCTCCAGAACGGCGAAAAACCGCGGATCCTCGCCTTCGCGTATGACCCAATCTCCGCCTTCAACGCGGATATCTGCCGCCTTCTGTGCGAGTCTTTGGCGCGCGGATTCCTCCAGGACCGCGAAGAGAGGTATGAGCGCGAGTTCTGCCGCAGTGATCACGTAGTTGTTTCCCCCGGTTACAGATTAGGTTAGGGTAATTATCGTCGGAACGACGCTTGGCTTGTTTACACGATCTCGGCGCCGGCATTACTGGATGATGTCGATGACAATGAGTCTGATGTCATCCTGCTGAGTCACTGATGCAGGTTGCCGGCGGCGGACGCGAGCCCGGACCGCTCTCCTGAGGACATCCGCGACAAAAAATTATATTCAATTACCTTCCACGTAAGGAGGGCCTATGGCGATCGTGTGTAACCTTTGGGACGGATGTGCTTCTAACGAACAGTGTGAACTGCCGAACCGAGAGGCTCTGTGGCGCCCGGAAAGGTTGCTGCGCTTGCTCCATGCACTCAACCGGGGCTCAGGGTCCAACCAGAAGCCGCAGTCTCATATATGAACCCATATATGAACCCATATATGAGACAAGTTCTAGAGGACAAAGATGGATGAATCCTCTACCTCACCCGGGCGTGAGCATAGCCAGCCCAACTCGGAGGCATGCGCAAAGCTCTCGTGCAACAGGGCGGCTTGCTCTTCGGCCTGGAGCTTGGTCCCTTCCATTGCTTGCGACACAGCGTCCCCGACGGAGGCGCCGGAACGTAAAGCGCTCAGCAACAGGAACGTCTCCCGTTGGAGTCGCCGGTAGTACACGGAGTCTTCAAATCGGTGAACAGCGAGATAGACGGGCTCAGGTCTCATCGGAGGTATTGTGACGCGCACATGCGAAGCTCGCTGACTCGCGGCGCCGCTAACGATTTCGCTAGCGGTTGTCCCCTTTTTCACGGCAAGAACCAGGTTGTCGACCGGATATTTTAGAGAGAGCAATTGTAGATGTGGCTGGAGAAAGACTTGGGTGTCAGGTCCCACGGCATAGACATCTTCGGCTGCGAGGGGATGCAATTGCTTGCCGTCAAACGCGTCGACATAGGCCCACTCAAGTCTCGCGACATCAACAGCGAGACCGTGACGTCTCCCCGTAAATTCTGGGTGCCGTTCCAGAAAAGCAGGAAGCTTCGCGCCCAAGTCTCTCAAGGTCCACGATGTTGAAGGGTTCTTCGCGAGGTAAGCCAAAATGACGGAGTCGAAGCGCTTCGGCCCCAATAGCGTGTTGAGCGCGGGGAAGTCCTCCGATATCGCACTGATTAAGCGAAACCAGTACTGCCGATTGTAGATTTCAAGACGCTCAAAGGAGGAGAGGCGTGCATTCGCCGCAATGTAGCTCCCTGCGACATCCTCTGTAGATTGCCCGTCCTCTGTGGTTTTCTGCATCTCGTAATCCGCCGTCAATGGCCTGCGTACATCCTCGGCCATGCGTCGCTGGAGGTCGAGCAGGTTCATACGTGCACCTCCTCGCCCGCCACCTCGCTGGCTTGAATGCCTGATTCTGCAGCCAGAAGGAAACGATTGGCCTTAAGCGCCTCAGCGTGTACCTCCTTAAAAGAGGGAATATTATCGTCCCATTCGAGCAGAGTAGCTGTTGGCCCACATCGCTCGATCGCGCGTGCATAAAGCTTCCAGACAGGATCGAGGACCGGGTGGTCATGCGTGTCGAGAAGGTACTTCGCGAACTTCGAGTGCCCTGCAATGTGGATCTGCGCAACGCGTTCGGCGGGGATGCTGTTGACGTAAACCATCGGATCGAAGTCGTGGTTTCGAGAAGAGACGTAGATGTTGTTTACGTCGAGGAGGATCCCGCAATCCGCTGCCTCGACAACCTCATTGAGGAACTCCCACTCGGTCATCTGCGAATCGTGATACTCCGCGTAGCTACTGACGTTTTCCACGGCGACGGGAATTGCGAGATAGTCCTGAACCATCCGGACGCGCTCAGCCGTCGTGCGGATCGCTTCGAACGTATAGGGGAGCGGCAACAGGTCGTGAGTGTAGCGGCCATCTACGCTGCCCCAGCAAAGATGGTCGGACAGCCATGGAGTATTCGTTCGCTTCGTCAATTCCTTGATCCGCTTCAGATGGTCGCGGTTTAGCGCCTGTGCACTTCCGAAGTACATGGAGACGCCATGCTGAACAACACGGTATTGATCGAGAATCTGGTCGAGGATTTTGAGCGGACGGCCGCCGTCGATCATATAGTTCTCCGAGATGATTTCGAACCAATCGACGATCGGCTTCTTGGAGAGGATGTGGTCGTAATGCGGCACCCTTAGGCCAATGCCGACGCCGTAGTCGGTATATCCATTGAAACGATTGGCACACATAAGCACTCCGATGCTGTTCGATGCGAGCGACCCGTGTAGGAGATCAGTGGAGATCTGGAGCGCCTACACGGGCTAAGACTAGCTCTTGGGTGGCGTTGAACCATCAGTTGCGCAAGCGCCCTGACCTTTGCAAGCGTTTTTGCCGGCGTGCTTCTTGTCACCGCCGCCCTGACCTTTGCAATCGTTCTGGCCCTTGCAGGCGTGCTTGGGAAGGTCCTTCTGATCGGCGGCCACGAGCGCGCCTGCAAACGGCGATGAGCTCGCTGCCGCTCCGGAATGACCGGGGGTGGATTGTGCGTTGAGCCGGGCGGTCGTGCCGCCAAGGAGGCCTGCGAAAGCCGCGGCCAGTGCGAGGTTACTTACGGTATTGTTACTCATCCAGATATCCTCTCTTGGGTTGGTTCAGGCTCTATCCCTGGGACGTTTGGGATCGACCTGTTATCGATGGCGGGCAAGAACGAATCCGAGATCTTACCATGCCGCACGTTTGAAGCGTGGAACCGCGATAGGTTACAGGGAATTGTCCGGTATTCGTCTGCTTCAGATTGATCTGCCGCAATAAGCTGTCGGCCGGAGGGCAACTCGACCAACTTTCCGAAGTAAAGAGTTCCACGATTGCTATTGACGGGGCCTCATCGATCGCGGCACTTTGACGCGGAACGGCGTACGGTTGCCCGTGGATCGCAAACAGTGCGAGCGGCAGAGCGAGTGCTGGACGAAGCTGCATAAAGGACCTTCCATCAACTGTCCTCATCTGACGCATGTGAACCCAAACAATTACATCGTTGCGCCCTTTAAGACCGGTCGTAACCGAATTGCGCTTTACGTCTCTAACGAGAGAGTAAGGGGTTCTGGCGGCCGATGAGCACAAACCTTAGACCCAGGAGGTGAGGACGGTGAGTACTAAGTACATGATTGAGATCGAAGGCAGGGACACCCTAACGAGACAAGCGATTCAGCTTTACCAGTCCGTCTCTAAAAGGCTTTCCCGCATGCAGTCACCCTTGCTTCTTGCCATCCGCCTGTATTGGGGGTGGCAATTCGCGCAGACCGGTTGGGGCAAGTTGCACCATCTGGCAAAAATCACCGGGTTCTTTGCAAGTCTTGGGATCCCCTTCCCCGCATTCAATGCGCACTTCATCGCCGGGCTGGAGTTCTTCGGCGGCCTGCTGTTGATTTTGGGCTTGGCGTCGCGGCTCACGGGGCTTCTGTTAGCTGGCAACATGCTCGTTGCCTACTGGACCGCAGACCATGAGGCACTTATATCGATCTTCTCTGACCCAGGAAAGTTTTATGTTGCAGACCCATACACCTTCCTGTTTGCATCTCTTATGGTCCTGATCTTTGGTGCAGGGATCTTTTCGGCGGATGCCTTTATTGCAAAGCTCTGGAAAACTCGGCCCTGACGGGGCTCCATTTACCACCTCAAACTTCTCCATCAATTGTCCAATTGCTCTGCGTCTCTTCTGAGCGCTCGCTATTGAAATGCCTGCCGATTCAGCCATCGGAATCGGCGGGTATTTCAAGACGCAATCTTAATCTCGAGCAGTGGCTCAAGAAAAACCCAGCGAACCTCGATCTACTTTCACTATGCGAACAACTTGTACCGGCCCACAAGCCCCATTCAGTCCGTTAGTAGATTTGTCCCTTTCCCCGTGAATAAACTATGCGGCTGTCAGTTTAGGTCTAATAAGAGGGGAACTATACATGCTCGACGATGTGGAATTTGGTTGAGTCCGCACGGCCATTCTCAGTGATCCAATCCCAATTCGTCTGTAACCTTTGTAACTGAATCGTCTCCAACAGGCACGCGATGTCATTCACGAGAGAGTTGATTAAATTCAACTCGTCTCGTATATCTCCACACAATTTGCCTTGGGCCCCAAGCGGCCGCAGATAGATCGGCTAACTCGTGGTCTCTTGATGATCTGGTCGCATTAAGCACAAGCGCCTAATCATCCAAAACAATCAACCAACCGCTACAACGGGACTGCATATCATGAATGATCAAAAGAAGACAGCAATCAGCCGCCTTGGCCAGTGCGGGCGAATACTCTCTCAACAATGGATGCCGCCAGTTTTTTCGCTGGCGGTTTTACTGTTATTGACCTCGGCAGCTTTAGCGCAGCTGACCACTGCGGACATTCTTGGTACGGTAACGGACCCGACCGGCGCCAGTATCCCGAATGCCACGGTTAGCCTCACCAACCTCGGAACCAACCAGGAGCGCACTGTCCGGTCCAGCGCCTCTGGCGACTATATCTTCACCCTCCTTCCGGTAGGACATTACTCTATCTTGGTTAGAGCCGGCGGATTCCAGGAAGCGATCACCAAAGACCTTGCCGTAGAAGCAGGCGACCGCGCCCGCGCCGACATTCACCTCCAGGTCGGTTCGCAGAGTGCCGTCGTCGAGGTTAGTGCGACCACACCCCTGCTACAGGCTGACAGCGCAACCGTAAGCTCCACCGTAACGGCAAAAGCCGTCCAGGACCTCCCGTTGAACGGCCGTAACTTCGTTCAACTGGTGCAGCTTGTCCCCGGCGCCAACGAAGGCCCGGGTAACGGACTAACCAGCGGCGGCCGCCCCGACGATCGTCGTCAGCCCGCCAGCTTCTCCGTAAACGGTCAGGATGATACTCTCAACAACTACACTATCGACGGTATCGATGATAACGAGCGGATCATCGGAACCATAGGCGTGCGCCCCATCGTCGAAGCCATCGACGAGATCACCGTACAGACCAACAACTACACTGCGGAAGCCGGCCGCACCGCCGGCGGCGTCGTCAGTGTCATTACTCGCGCCGGCACCAATCAGTTTCACGGCACCGCGTATGAGTTTTTCCGCAACGACATCTTCGATGCGCGCAACGTCCTGCAGACTAGCGGCACGAAGCCCGAACTTCGCCAGAACCAGTTTGGCGGCAGTCTCGGTGGACCTATCTACAAAAATCGGACCTTCTTTTTCGGGGACTACGAGGGCTTCCGCGAGGTGAATGGTCTTACCTACACCAAAACAACTCTTACCCAAAACGAGTACAACGACGTCAATAGCCTCAATGGCGGGTCGCCTCAGCTTCTGCTCAATGCCGGAAATGGTACGCAGGGGTTCGCTGTTGACCCAATCGCTCTGGCGTACCTGAAGCTGTACCCCGCTCCCAACGCCGGCGCTGCCGGTGCGCTGTCTAACAACTACATCACCAGCCCCCAGCGGACGCAGTCCTCCAACAGCTTCGATGTGCGCGTCGATCATAAGTTCAACGAAAACAACCTGTTCTTCGCCCGTTACGACTACAACAAAGTCAATACGTTCACTCCTCCTGGTCTTGGAACCAATGCGGCGACCGGACTCGAGATCAGCGGCGGCCAATTTGACTTCGACGGTCCGGCGACGGACACCGCGCAGCAGTACGGCTTCGGCTTTACCCACATCTTCACCGAGAATCTCCTGGTGGACCTCCGCGCCGCCTTCACCCGAATCAACAATCTTTCCCTGCCCCTCAACTCGGCTGGCGCCCAAAGCGCGGATGCCATTGTCTCTGGAGGTTTGGGTACGTTCGCGTCGAACCTGAATAGCCAATCTACCAACCTCACTCCAATCAGCTTTCCTGGTCTGAGCGACATCGGTGACGGCTCGTTTGTTCCCTTACAAGACATCGACAACACCTTCCAGTACCTGGGAACAGTAAGCTGGACCAAGGGTAGCCACAATATCAAGTTCGGCGCCAGCCTCCTTCGCCGGCAAGCCCGCAACGTGCAAAGCCCCTACGTTGGTGGTCAATATACCTTCGGGCTGCCTACCGACTCGTCACCGGCGCCAGGTTCAACCGTTCAACCAACTGCGACACAACAGCGCGACAACGGTATCGCATCCGCTCTGACCGGTGCGTTCGGCGGTGAGCAGCGCCAGGTGGACCTAACGGCGCCCGACTATCGCACGTGGGAGCCGAGCTTCTTCGTCCAGGACTCATGGAAGGTCACACCGAAACTGACCGTGCTCTATGGTGTTCGCTATGATCTCTTCACCCCCTTCACCGAGGCGCACAACCGTATTGCGAACTTCGACTTCTTCCAGGCCCTTAGCTTGAATCCCTCAACCGTCAACAGCGC
>JBARKD010000415.1:0-2452 GCA_049800615.1 Acidobacteriaceae bacterium
TTCCAGAGTTACGCGGCGTAGCGGAGCACTTCCAACTCCGCGGACTGATCGACTGTCGAAAGCATCTGTTCGACTTTGGCCATTACGACCGATTCCAACTCGGTCTCACCGCATTGGATACACACGAACGCGGGAAGCGCCTTCACGATGACGATCGAAGTGTCACTTACTTTAAATGGCAGATCGGTGATCCGGCGTTCCATCCTGCCTCCGCAAATCCGGCATCTCATTCTTGCAATCTCCTTCGCATTTCGGTATCCCACTCAGCAGGGTTGGGGATATATAGAGTCACGATTCTCGTATTCTCATCCGCCACATCAACCGCCGCCTGAAAATGAAACGCCAACCCGTTGTACTCAAGACTACCGAGTTCTCACTATTCTGACAACCGCTCCTCCTTTCACTGCTTCTTGTCCGCTTTCATCTTTAGCTGAGATCGTTCAATCGACAGCGTGATCAATCGGTCGATGAGCTTTCTGAAGCGTTTGAAATTGGAGGTTTCAGCCTTCACTTGGGGCACGACGGCATCGCGGATATACTGCGTATGCCCCTTTCCCCGATGGGTGTAGCTCAGGCGCCAGTACGCCCCGTATGTGGTCTTGGTCTTTCGCGTCTGTTTACTCAGTGAGCCTGGCCGCAGTGCACCGAGCTTTCCGATCTCCCGTTTGATTCCTTGAATCTCCTCGTCCAATCGTTCGAGTTTACGTTGAGTCATATGTATCATTAATATGATACATATGAAGATCAGTCAACAGCAAAGGAGACCGGAATGCGGATTTGGACGGAGTGGTGGTCTTGGGTGGCGCCGTTGCGGCCGGCCTGCTCGAGGTTGCGCAGCTTTCTTTGGCTGCTGACGGCGCTCGCTGGCATTTCAATCCGCAGCGACCTTCTCGGGGTAACCAGCATCGTTCGCGCGCTCCGTCTGGGCGCTCAGTGCTATGACCGGCTGCTGGACTTCTTCCACTCCAAGGCGGTCGATCCGGATGCCTTATGCCAATGCTGGGTGCGCACCGTCTTTGCGCGGATGCCGGGCATTCATCGAGTCAACGGCAGACCGGTGCTTCTCGGCGACGGCCTCAAGATTCCCAAGCGCGGCCGTAAGATGCCAGCGGTGAAACTCCTGCACCAAGTCTCGGATTGCAATACCAAGCCCGAGTACATCATGGGCCATTCCCTTCAGGTCGTCTCGGTCCTAGTGTCCGCGGCAGCCACGTTTTTCGCCGTGCCTCTGTCCGCGCGCATTCACGAAGGGCTCGTGTTCAGCAACCGTGACAAGCGGACTCTCCCCAAAAAATTCCTCTCTCTGGTCGAGACTCTCGGGATTGCCGAGCCGGTCTATCTCGTCGCCGACGCCTACTACGCCTGCCATACGATGGCCTTGGGCCTGATCCAAGCCGGAAGCCACCCGATCTCCCGGCTTCGCAAAACCTGTGTCGCATTCGAGCCAATACCGCCGACCGTGGGCAAACGGAAGCGCGGCCGTCCCAAACTGTATGGCCACAAGATCCACCTTTTCACCTTGTTTGAAAAACCGGATGACCGGTGGACCACGGCAGCCAGCCCCGTCTACGGCGAAAAGGACGTGCTCATCCGTTATCTCTGCCTGGATCTGCTGTGGAGACCGATCCGCCGCCTGGCCCGCTTCGTACTCGTGGAACATCCAGACCGGGGACGCATCGTGTTCCTATGCACGGACCTGAGTCTGAACCCCATCGAGATCATCCGGCTCTACGGCCTGCGCTTCAAAATCGAGCTCTCCTTCAAACAGGCCGTTCACACGCTTGGCGCCTACGGCTACCACTTCTGGATGAGGACCATGGACAAGATCGGCTCCCGCTCTGGCGATCAGTATCTCCACCGCAAGACCGACCAGTACCGCGACGCCATCCGGCGCAAACTGGCCGCCTATCATCGCTTCATCCAGATCGCTCTCATCTCTCAGGGTATCCTTCAATGCATCGCCACGGCTACTCGCACCCTGGTTTGGTCCAGTTTCGGCTCCTGGCTGTGCACCATCAGACCCGGAATTCCACCCTCCGAACTGGTCGTGATGATCGCTCTCCGAAATTCACTACCCGATTTTCTCATCGCTTCAGGTCCCGGCGACTTGTTGAGGAAATTCCTGCGCGACCGGCTCGATCTAACCAGGGCCGAGGGGTTCCGCCTGGCTGGCTAACCAAGAACCGGGTAGTCTTGAGTTACAACCAGAAGCGGCTCCACTCGGCGCTAGGTTACCGGCCGCCGGAGGAGTTCGAACGGGTTCAAGATGTTGCCTAAAACGAGAGGGCGCCCTCAGAAGCGTTTTTTCAGGCATTGCGGAATCTATCGGTCCGATGTGTCCTCACATCTTTTTACCCCTGGGCCGGTCCCGCTTTCCGGTCGGGCCGGAGGCCAGGGTATAGGACGCGCCGGAAAGAACACGCCCTGCCCATCGTCCGCGATGAGTTCCGGC
>JBARKD010000416.1:0-4132 GCA_049800615.1 Acidobacteriaceae bacterium
ACATAGGAGTGCGCCTCGCCTGAGCCGGCAAAAGCATGGATATGAATGTCCACCAGACCAGGCGTCACATAGAACCCGGCCACGTCGACCACCTTGGCGCCGGGCCCCGGCTGAATATGACTGGCAACCGCAGCAATCTTATGGTCCTTGATCGCTACATCGCGAACCGCATCGATCC
Source organism: Acidobacteriaceae bacterium (assembly GCA_049800615.1). Taxonomy (GTDB): domain Bacteria; phylum Acidobacteriota; class Terriglobia; order Terriglobales; family Acidobacteriaceae; genus PALSA-350. Next base: position 179 of record JBARKD010000416.1, read on the forward strand.
CGTTTTTGGGGTCGATCACGTGACCGCCTTTGAGTACCAGATCATAAGAAGCCTGAGCATAAAGCGCCTGGCCGGAAAGCACGGCTAAAAAGGCAAGCGCCTCAAGAAGCGAACGGTTATCTCGTTTTCGAACAATACGGCAAAAGTCCACGGCAGGGTTTCTCCAATCCATCACAGTCCATCAAGGCATAACGGCGTGGATAGGAAGCAGGAAGCTGAACCCTGATCCCACCGCAGCGTGTTACCGAAGCGTTGCGTTAAAAGATGATCTTTCCGGCCAGCTGAAGCACTCGTCCGCTGGTGCCTGAGCTGTTCTTTTGCGTGCTGGTGGTGGTGCCGAAATCACCCCATGTCGTTGGATCAGCAGGATCCCAGCCGCCCTGCATATCCGAGTTCGGATTGGCTAAATTGGGATGGTTGAAAACGTTTTGCGCCTCGGCGCGGAATTGGAAGTGCAGCCTCTCCCAAATGCCGAAATCCTTAAAGATGGATGCGTTTACATTTTCAAAGCCCGGACCGTGCAGCGGGTTTCTTCCTCCCGTGCCGTAGGTAAACTGCGCGGGATATTCAAACGCGGATCCATCGATGCAGGAAGCAGTCGAGTTGGCGATGTAGAACTTGGTTGTACAGTTCGCCGAAGGCAGGTGCACCCAATTGGGCCTCTGCACATTTCCGTTGGGCTGGCTCACATTGGCCTGATCGTTATCCAGGTAGACGTTGTACGGTATACCGCTCTGCAGGGTCACAATCGCATTGACCTGCCAGCCGCCGAGGGTGTTTTGCATCAGGTAGCCGGAGCCGCCAAATTTCGGAAGGTCATAGGTGGCAATGGCGACGAAGCGGTTGCGAATATCCCAGTTCGAGTTTCCGTAATCGAGGTTGATATCGTACTGGTTCATCGTGGTGCCGCCGTTGTTGGAGTTGTCCGAAATATCAAGATCGTGGGCCCAGGTATAGCTGGCCTGTCCGGACAAGCCATGGGTCAGGCGCTGGCGAAGAATTGCGGTCATCCCGTTGTAATGGGAATATTCGTCGTTCTGAATGGTGCGGATTCTGCCAAAGAGCTGATTGGGGCGGCGTGAATTGATATCTCCGACCGGGCCGCCCGGCAGAGGCGAGTTGTTGTAGAAATCGCGATCGAGATGAATGGCATGCGAGCCGATGTACTGTAGTTCGGCGCCCGCCCCCTTCCAAAGCTCCTGCCCCCAGGAGAGGTTCCACTGGTAAAGGGTTTGCACCGGTAGATGAGGGCCCATGGTGACCGCGCTGACATAGGTTCCAGGGACGCCCGCCACGGGCGATTCAGAGGCAGCTCCGGGAGTGGGCTGGGCAAAGGTTAGCTGGCTGCCCGCCGTGCCGTTGTAAGACACGGAAGCCGACAGCGGGTAGTTCTGCGTGGTCAATGTATAGGTATTCAGCTGATTGGCGTTGTAGTAGATACCGAAGCCTCCGCGGAGAACCGTGGACTCCGTGGCACGATAGGCGAGGCCGATGCGCGGCGCCCAGTTATTGTGGGTAGGATCGATGAATTTGAACCCGGGGGTGGGCTTGAACTCGCCAGGAGTCGCTGCGCTCGAGGCCGGAATCAGGGCCGTGTCATCCGCATTCAGAATGCGCGTGTAACCGTTCAAGCTGTAAGGTACCGTCGGCAGCTCATAGCGCAGACCGTAATTCAACGTGAGCTTGGGGAATACCTGCCAGTTATCGAGAACGAAGAAGCCGTCGCGCCACTCGCCAATCGAGCCTTTCACCGGGAAGATCGGAGTCGTAGAAGACTGCGCCAGCCCTAGAACAAAGTCCGCTGCCCCATAGCCTGTGCTGGTATAGCCCGCATCCGCGCTGCCTGGAGTGCCGGCAAAGTTGAAAATCCCGCGGGCGTCGTTAGCCGCTTCACGCCCAATGGTGAGCTTGCGCAGCTCGGCGCCGGCCATGATGTTATGACGGCCGCGCGTCCAGCTGACCTCGTCGTAACCATCGATGGTTCGATCATCCTGAAACCAATTTGCGGTAGTGTTCCCTAGCGTTGGGCCATTGTTATTACCGAGAACATCCACATAAACCGACGGTATGCCGGGATTGCCATAGAGGGTGTCGGAATTGAAACCCGGAATACCCAGCGCTGTCCCGGCATCCTTTGGCCCATTCACCTCGAAATAATCCAGGCTATCGGAAAGAATCGTGTTCAGGCCGACACGGAAGTCGTTAATCAGGGTCGGCTTGATGACCTGGGTATAGCCAATGGCGTAGTTGACCGAGTTGGTGGGACCGTAGGAATTGTTGGTGGGAAAGTTGGTGCCGCTGACTACATTGATGTCCTGCCAGTGATAGCGGAGATAAAGCTTAACCTTGTCCCCGATGTTTTCGTCAAGACGGTCGAGCGTCTGGGTAACCGTGATGTTATTGGGAAAACTGTTTTGCAGATTATTTTGCACGCCGCTGAGATTGGGCAGCAGCATGTAGGCTTCCAGTTTCTGCGAGACCATGGCAGCCGAGCTGTTCAATTCCGAAGCGGGAATCTGATTATTCGGATAGGCCAGGCCGGTAGAGGGGTCGGTAAGCTGCAGCGGAACCGCGGAAAAATCTCCGGCCCTCTCCGCGGAAGTTAACGTAGAGGCGATGCCGGTAGATTGGGAAACTTGTTTCAGCTTCTCCCAGGATGAAAAGAAGAAAGTCTTGTTCCGGCCGTTATAGAGCTTGGGAACATAGACCGGGCCTCCCAGAGAAAATCCGTATTGGTTGTAATGCTGAATCTGCTTGGGACTGCCCGGCGCATCGAAGAAGTCGTGCGCGTTGAAGACGGTGTTTTGAATGTAGTCATACACCGAGCCATGGAGATCATTGGTTCCCGACTTGCTGACCAGATTGACGTGCAGTCCTAGATACGAACCGTATTGTGCCGGGTAATTCCCGCTCTGGATCTGGACCTCGGAGATCATGTCGGAACTCGGCCGCGCAGGAGCCACGGTGATGAGGTTATTCATGATCGAGACGCCGTCGAGGGTCATGCTGCTTTGGATTTCGCGCTGGCCGGCGCCAATAAAATCCTCTCCTGGAGGCACTCCGGAATAGCTGGACGAAGGCCCGATGGTGACATTCGAGGCGGTGGCGGCAATCTCCAGGGCGTTGTGGCCGATCAGCGGCAGATCTGCTACCGCCTTGGTATTGAAGGTTTCGCCCAGGGTGGCGTCGTCCGTGGAGATGGGCGGGGTTGATGCTGAGACGGTCACGGTTTGCGTTTCTGCGCCCGCCTTCAGCGAAAAGTCGGTGCGCACCGCCTGGTCGATGGGCACAATCGTGCCCGTCTTCGTTAACTTGCTGAAGCCCGCCTGTTCGACAGTGATGTCGTAAGTTCCAGGAGCAATGAACTTAATGGAGTAATAACCCTGCGCGTTGGTCGTCGCCGGTGAAACCACACCCGTCGATTCTTCCACGGCGGAAATCTTGGCGCCGACGACGGCGCTGCCTGAGGAGTCCACGACCGTTCCCACCCGGGCGGTGTTGTTGGCGACTTGTGCCCAGACTGACGCAGCGCTAGCTGCTAAGCCGATCATGACTGAACAAAGAACAAACAGACGTTTCATTTTTCCTGAGCTCCGTTCTGGTTAGGACGCAAGTGTAGCTGCGGCGGCTTTTCGGGCGACGCATGGCAAGTCGGAAGATTTATTAGGATTTAACTATGCGGATACGAGCTTGTCATCAGGCTGTAGACGTGCCCGTAAGTAGGACTAATGTCCTATCCGCTGCCCATAAGCACTCGGATAGGAATCCGCGCGCACCCATCGGTTTGTGTCTGGGCGGGGCTTTAAAGCCCCGCCCCTTCAAAACCAATACAGGCTCTGGGGATGACGATTCAGTCTCGGGGTGGAAAAAGATCGAACAAAACCGCAGATCCCTTGTATCTAGAGAGAGGCGACATTTTTTAAGAGAATGTCGTTAGGCGAGGGTGGATAGCCG
>JBARKD010000417.1:0-13247 GCA_049800615.1 Acidobacteriaceae bacterium
GAAAAAAGGGTGAGTATGAGGCGGCATTGAAGCACGTGGTGGAAGCTCGCTGCCGGGCAGAAACGAGGCGGGCGGAAATCCTGGCGGCTGTTATCGAAGTACAAGAAGGGTGGCTGGTCTTTCAGAAGGGAGATGCCAGAAAAGCCCTGGAGATGTTGGGCCACGCCGAGCAAATTCTCAAGAATACTGACGATGCTATTTCGCTGGGTAACATCGAATCGGCGCGAGGGCGCATTGTCCGCCGAACGGGCGAGTACACCCTTGCCCTGGAGCACTACGAGCGGGCCATCGCCATCTACGCCCGGCGAGACGCCAACCATCCGAATCTGGCCCGAACCCTCGTCAATGCGGCTTATGTGAAGCGCCTGCTGGCGCTGCACTTGCGCAAGCGAATCGATGCCAAAACCTCCCGCAGCCGTACCAGTTCCGCGGCAAAGGATCCGTACCGGCCAGCTGACCACGGCCGCTACGGACTTATTTGCCGCGATGCGTTGGCTCAACTTGCGCGCGCGGGCGAAATCTATCGTCTGCACGAACATCATGGTGGGGAAGGCTCGGTTCTTGTAAATGCCGGGCAATTGCATTTGGATATGGGGGAAATCGACCGGGCCCTGGCGGAGGCTTTAAAGGCCTACACGCTTGGCCGCGAAAAGCATGACCAGATCCTTATGGCCCGGTCACGCATCCTGGAAGCGTTTGCTGAAAATGCGCGCGTGGATGAGCAGCTGGGCGATGATGGAGATATTGCCCTGTATGCAAATGCCGCCCAACGCTACGCCGAAGAGGCAGTTGAACTGGCGCAGCATACGCAAAACCGCCGCCTGCTCGCCGGTGCATTCATCGTCCGGGGAATGACGGCTGCCAACGATTTCTTTCAGGAGTGGGAAGACGCGAAGCAGTGCGCCTCCCGGGCCGCCGCTCTTTTGCGCTCCGACGACCGGGATCATCTGTGGGAGGAGCTCATGACTCTGAAGGCCCATATTCTGCGTGCGTCGGGAATTAACGAGACCCTGCGCGCCTGGTCGGAAGGGCTGATTGGCGATAAAAGCTTTCAGCAGGTTGCGGAAGAATTCGCAGAAATCGTAATACCGAAAGTATGGGCTCGAGAAGGGAAGAAGGTATCACGGGTCGCGGATCGCCTGTCGATCTCGCCCAAAAAAGTTCGCAGGATTCTTCGCAACGCAGGGCTATTGGAAGGAAGCCAGTAGATGGGGGAGCCCAGGGAAAAACGCCAAAGTCAGCGACTCCTCCTAATTGTTTTGAGCCTGAAATATCCGCTAAAAGAATACTGCCGGACGGTATAGACAGAGTTGATGGTCTAAAGTCGTTGGGATTACCAGATAGTCCATGAGGAGCAAAAGTGAATACCCGCCGAAGCTGACCTTCGCTTAAAGCCGCGCAGGGCATGGAGTTAATTAATCAATTGACAGCCGTGGTTTGAGTCCTGTAGAAACGATTCCTGTTAACGTTCCCATAGGGAATTGTTATCGATCTCACAGGTATGTGGATTCGTAGGCAACCCGGAGATCCCGGCCCCGAATGACAAGTCTTGTTTAGGAGGCAACATGAGGAAATGCCGGTTATCCAAGGACTCGCTCAGCTCAGGAGTTTTCAGCGATGCGCCGCCTATCGCGAATGCGACCCTCGCATCTTCGTTCATCTTCAGGATTTTCCTGATCGGACTGCTTGCCGCGTTTCTTCCCGGCACTAAGCTGCTGGCGCAGACAGGGTCCATTACGGGCTCGGTGGTCGATCCGTCTGGAGCGGCGATCCCCGGAGCACAGGTCCAGATCACCGATCAGGCAACCGGCGCCCTCACTCGAAATACGGCCACTGATGCCGGGGGCACATTTCGCGGTCTCAACGTACCCCCTGGCACCTACAGGATCAAAATATCCGCCCCGGGGATGGAGGACCTTGTTCGCAATGGAGTGGTGCTCGACCAGGATCAGAGTCTTGGCTTAGGGCAGGTTGCACTGACACTCGGACAGGCCTCGCAAACCGTGACCGTCAACACACAAACGCCTCTGATTGACACAGCAACTTCCAGCAACGCCGCCGTAGTGGACCAGCGGCAAGTTACGGAACAGCCGCTCAATGGTAGGGATTTCGAATCCTTGCTGACTACGCTGCCCGGGGTCGTTACCAATAACAATTCACAATTCCGTCTGGTTTTTAACCAGACTGACGACTTCTACGTCAACGGAATGCGCGGTACGGCAAACAACTTCTTCCTCGATGGCATTATCAATACCGACGTAGGCGCGAACGACGGCGAATACACCGCGTTAAGCCTTGACGCCGTCGGCGAATTCAAGACCCTAACCGGCAACTTCAATGCCGAGTACGGCCGCAGCCCCGGCGTGATGATTCTTATCAACACCAAGAGCGGTGGCGAACACTTTCACGGAACGGCTTACGAGTTCAATCGCAACACCGATTACAACGCGAACGATTGGTTCAGCAACCATAACGGCCAGGCCCGAGCCGATTTGAAGTTCAACCAGTTTGGCGGAAATATCGGCGGGTTCATTCCCCTTCCAAAGGTGTCCCCACGGGACAACAAAAAGGCCTTCTTTTTCTTTAACTATGAAGGCACACGCGCTAACCGGCCTAACGGCAACCCAGGGGGAGCCGCCAGCACTTACTACACCATGCCGGTGCCCTCGATGCTTGGCATAGGAACGCCCAATGGACAGGCCGATCTGTCCCCGGTCTACCGCACGGGCAACATGTGCGATTATAACGGCGGCACAAATTGCATCCCGATTCACGATACCAGCGGCAACCTGGTACAAAACGGACAGGTGTTCGTGCCTGGAACAGTCACGTATGACTCGGTTGGCGAGGTTCTGTCTGGTACTCCCTTTGCGGGAAACATCATCCCTGCCTCGCAATTCAGCAGCCAGTACGCGGCGATGATCAAGTACTTCACGCCCGGCTACCGGGGGAGTTTCAACCACCCCGTCTACAATAATGGTCACAACGATGAACAACAGATCAACTTCCAGGACACCTATACATTTACAAAAAATCAATATGTCGCCCGGGTCGATTACAACTTCGGACCGAAGGCAAATGCATTCTTCCGCTACGTCGATGACCGCCAGCAGGAGAGCCAGGGGTTCGGCATCTTCTCCGGTAACAGCTTCCCCGTACTTCCTCAGTACCGCAAGAAGCCCGGTAAGAGCTACGGCTGGAGCCTGGTCAACGTAATCTCTCCCACACTTACCAATGAAGCCACAGTCGGCTGGCTGCATTTGACCCAGGTTGTAGACATTGTTCCGGGCACCTCGAAAGCACTCTACGACAAGAGCACCCTGGGCTTCAACTACACCGACATTTATCCATCGACCAACACGCATGATCTTGCGCCGAACATCAATACCGGAGATGGATACATCAATATCAGCCCTTTTCCCTCCGGTTGGACTTCGACCGGAAATACCGTGGTTGCTACGGACGACGTAACCAAGGTTCTGGGCAATCACGTGATCAAATTCGGTCTGTTTGCGGACGTCAATCAAAACGGTCAGGAAGGTACCTGGACCGAAAATCCCAACCTCAACTTTCAAGCCAGCAATCAGAACGCTAACAACAGCAATTCGGGCATCGGCAATACACTGCTGGGAAATTACACCACGGTAAGCCAGTCCAACATATTCGCCTACGGACACTTCCATTTCTTCCAATACGAAGGCTACGTTCAGGACACCTGGAAGGCGAGTCCCAGGCTCACGCTCGACGTCGGTCTAAGGTATGAATTTATAGGGCCCACTTACACGACTGGTCAATACCACCAGTATTATTTCGTACCCAGCGCCTATAACCCAGCGAATGCTGTCTCTATCAACACCGCGGCCAATATCCCAGGCCAGGCTCCTACGCAAAACACCATCATTCCGGGATCCGGAAACCCCTATAACGGCATGGTTCGTGAAGGCACTGACGGATTGCCCAAAGGTGGAGAGAACTTCCGCTGGAATAATTTTGGACCCCGTCTGGGCTTTGCGTACGATGTCTTTGGGAACGGTCATACCGCGTTCCGCGGTGGCGCCGGGATTTTCTTCGAGCGGTATCAGCAGAACGTCTTCAACTTTGGCGGCATCAGCAATCCGCCTACGGTTTACACCCCTACGATTTATGGAGGCAACATCGGAAACATCTCTCCAGCTCTGGCGAACGGAGCTCCTCTTACCCCATCGGGCGGGATCCTCTCGCCGGATAGGGTTGGCAATATCCCCACCACCTACGGCTACAACCTGGGGATTCAACAGGCCTTGCCCGCTAAGCTCGTATTTGACATCAGCTACGTCGGTAATGCGAGCCGCCACCAGGTCTATGTTGACGAGTTACAACAACTGCCGCTGGGACTGACCACAAGCACGCCGATCCTTTCCACCGTTAACAATGTGACCAATGCGATCCTCCCCTACAAGGGCTACAGCTCTATCCATTACAGCCGTTGGGGAGCGAGCAGCGTATACAACGGTCTCCAGGTCAAGGTAAGCCGCAGATTCAGCAACAACTTAACCATCAATACGGACTATACCTGGTCTAAGGTCATCGACCTCTTCGATCAGGACAACGAAGCGGATGTTATTCCTGACCAGGCGCAACTTAAAAAGTTTTATGCCCCGGCAGGCTTCGACCGTCGAAACGTCTTCAATTTCCAATACGTCTACAACCTTCCGCAGCTCAAAGGCTTCAACAAGCTGGTTCAGCTTACCGCGGGTGGCTGGGAATACTCAGGGGTAACCCAACTTTGGAGCGGAAGCCCATGTCTAACTGGAGCGAGTCCTACTTCGTCAAGCTGCGATCTCAATTCCAGCGGTAATCTTGGCAACGGAGGATTCGGCATCATTCGGCCTGACTATATTGGCGGTCCCATCAGAATCTCACCCAGTCACAGTGAGCCCGCGGGAACAAATCCGATGTGGTATAACCCGGCCGCGTTTGCTTCGCCCGCCCCGGGAAGCTTCGGCGACTTTCACCGAAACACGATTTACGGCCCCGGAATTCTCAACTTCAACATGGCTCTGTACAAGAACTTCAACTTCACAGAGAACACTCGCATCCAATTGCGGTTTGAAGGCTTCAACGTGTTCAACCACACGCAATGGGCAAACATTAACAACGGCTTGTCTGCGCCGACGTCCGGCACAACCTTTTCCGGCAGCAATGCGGGCAGTTCGGGTCAGATCACGAGTGCGCGCGACCCTCGCCAACTGCAGCTTGGAGGCAAGTTTTACTTCTAATTCATGACTCACCCTCCCGGTCGGTCTCGGCATATCGAGTCCGACCGCTTTTTTCTGACGTGTGCAGGCGGAGGCAAAACGGCGTGGAAGCAATCCCTATTGTGGTTTTCTATCAAGTCTCGAATTGACTTTGGCAAGACCGCCGGATTTGTTGCGCACATTACAACCGCATGACCGTCGAATGATCAATTCGACCGGAAGGACGATGCGTTTGCTTTCGGCCCTCTCCTGCTTTTCTGCTAGCGTCGCGAACAAGAGGCCCGCCGCGACCCGTCCCAGTTCGTCCGCCGGTTGGCGGACCACCGTCAGCGCGGGATGAAAGATGTCAGCCATGTCAAAATCGTCGAAGCCGGCTACAGCTACTTCGCTTGGAATTTCGATTTCCATTTCTGAAAGCGCATGAAGCAGATGGCGCATGACCAGATTGTTACCGGCAAAGAAAGCCGTCGGCGTCCCAGGGCGGTCCATCAGAGAGCGGACTATGGCGTATGTCTCTTCTCGTGATCTGCAGTTAAAGTAAGCTTCCGGAACCAGTCCCGCAGCTAACACTGCTTGTCGATAACCCTCATAACGAACTCTGTGAGTGAAAGTATCGCGCGAGTGACCTAAATAGCAAATACGTTCGTGCTTATGTTCGATAAGATGTGCGGTCCCCATCCTTGCGCCAGCCTTGTTGTCTACGAGCACGCTATCGAATTGGGCTCCGTGAATCGGCCGGTCGAGGGCTACGATAGTCGTCGCTCCGAATTCGCCCCGACGAAGCTTAGTTTTCCGGCCTGCCGCGGGGATCACCAGCATTCCCTCCACGTCTCGCCGCAACATGGAACCCGCCTCACGGAATTCAACTTCCGGGTCATCATTTGAAGTTGTTATGACGACTGAATAGCCACATTCATTGGCGACCACGGTGATAGCATGGGTACATATTGCATAAAAGGTATCAAAAAAGTTAGGGACAATAAGTCCAATCGTTCTGGATGTTCCCTGGCGGAGCGAACGCGCGGTCTCATTCGGCCGGAAATCCAGCTTGGCGACGGCCCGGAGAACCTTCCGACTTATTTCTACTGATACCGGCCCGCTTTTGTTCAGCGCGCGCGATACAGTCATCAGGCTGACGCCGGCTAAATCCGCGACATCTTGCATCCGAGCCTTACGAGGCATTGTGACTCCCATCCTCACTTTAGAGAAATTTCAAACGTAGTCGCTGCGCCAGCCGATCGCTTGGTAATCCGTGCTTCGAGTGTTGCTATTGTATAGAGTGACATGCGGAGGCTGGGGTCGTCCACTTCGCGGCGGACGGGCTCACACACAGAGCGGTGACGAACTCGTCTTGGCTTTACAGGTCTAAGTTGTAAAGTAGGTTCGCCGCCTGATCATCCTCTTCTAACGGTCCCCTGACATGCTAAGTGAAGGCGATATCTGCAGTCAGAGCAAGATCGCGCACTTCGGTAACCTTCTTCCCGGCAAAGTGGAAGTCATCTTCTCCGAACCACATGTTTTCGCCGCTTCCGCTGATGGTGTAGCTTTGCTGGGCAGGATCGTACCGTGCCGATCCGGGATGCAATACGTTCCGACTTCTTGATCCGCCTCAAAGATTCCGAGTGAGGACGGGAGCAGGCGTAGCACCGGAAGCACTGAGTGCGGGCGTACCTAAGACACAAACGAAGGTAAGGCAGAAGCGAAAACCGACGAACATATTCACAACCTCTCCGGAAGCTTTATTCGGAAGAAGGTATGTTAACCCGCGGCTTCCAGCTTTGGTAACGTTATCATGGTTTGCACAAAGAAGTTCGTGAGGTAACGACAAGAAAGAGGCGAACGAGCGAGGCAGTCTGAATGCGACCGATCCGCGGCATCGCAGGCGTCGCCGGTACTCATATAGACTTCCTCGCGCGAGCGCCGAGTAGTAAGTGTTGCGGCATAAAAAGGAATGATCGACGAATGAAAAAGCCGAGAAGTGCTCCCCCCGTCCTAATCGCCTTCCTGACCATTATGTGTTCGATGCTCTGTCTAGCCCAGTCAGGTCCGGCCACCCCGGAATCCCTGCCGCCGCCTTTCTACGGACCGTGGAACGCTGTCATCCTGCCGGGCGGAGACGGACTCTACGCGAAGCTGAGCGGGAACGATACCATCCTGCATGCGGAATCGCCCTGGACGCTGCTGGGCTGGGTGAATGCAGAAGATGCTGCAACCGAGCGTGAGCTAATCGCCGGCATTGGCGCGCCGAACGGCGAATATCCGCGCTACCTGGCGATCGCGCCAGGGAAAGTGCAACTGTATCTGGGGAAGAACAATAGCCTCGAAGGGTCCGCTGCGATCGGTTCCGGCAAGTGGCATCTGCTGGCAGCAACTTTCGACGGGGCACACTTCCGGCTTTATGCGGACGAAGCTCAGGTCTCCGAAGGAATACTACGCCAACCGGGAGAGCCGGCTGCGGGCACGACCGGGCTGCTCGTGGGTACCGCGGAGCCAACTCTGGAAATCGCGCCGGCGCAGATCAATGGGTGGGGTCATTTCGGCGGGAAGGTCGCCGGGTTGGAACTACTCCGCGAGGCGCTTTCGGCCGACGCCGTTCGACAAATGGCTCGCCATCCTCCGAATTTTGACTTACCCGTCTATGAAGAAGGCTCAAAGCCATGGCCGGTCCAAACGCGCGGACAGGCAGGATACCGCGCACCGCAGGACCCGGCGACCATGCCGCACAGCAATGCGCCGTTTTCGTCTCCCCAGTCAAAACCGCTGCCCAAAGGTCCGGCCATCGAAAGCAGTGGGGAAAATCTCTGGACCATTCAAGGCTGGCGAATGAGCGAGGCGCCTAAGATCGATGCGAACGGTTCGGCGATCTCCAAACCGGCGTTTAACGCAAAGGATTGGTATGTGGCGACCGTGCCAGGAACGGTGCTTACGACTCTGGTGGACCGCGGGGTCTATCCCGATCCGTATTACGGCCTCAACAATCTTGCGATTCCTGAGACGTTGAACAAGCAGGACTACTGGTACCGGACGGAGTTTCGTGCGCCTGCATCTACGAAGGGGAAGCGGCTCACGCTGACATTCGAGGGCATCAACTACAAATCGACGGTGTGGCTGAACGGGCAGCTCCTCGGCACCATTACGGGCGCATTCATTCGCGGCTTATTCGATGTAACCGCGTTGCTGAAGCCCGGTGAGCCCAATGTGCTGGCCGTCCGTGTTTCGCCGCCGCCGCATCCGGGAATTCCGCAGGAGCAGTCGATGAAAGGGGGTCCCGGGGAGAATGGTGGCCTGATGTGCCTGGATGGACCTACCTTCGTCGCCACCGAAGGATGGGACTGGATACCCGCCATACGAGATCGCGACACCGGAATCTGGCAGCCGGTGACGCTGCGAGCCACCGAAGCAGTCAAGATTGGCGATCCGAAGGTGGTGACCAGCCTTCCGTTGCCGGACACCTCCAGCGCAAAGGTGGACATAGCGGTTCCACTAACGAATGCCGGCGACGCAGCGGTACACGGGACGCTAAAGGCTGACTTTGAAGGGGTGACGGTTACAAAAGATGTGGATTTGAAATCGGGCGAGAGCGAAGTGAAACTGACGCCGGCTGACTTTCCACAGTTGACGGTGACACATCCGCGACTCTGGTGGCCGAATGGATATGGAAAGCAGGAGCTCTATCACCTGAAGTTGTCTTTTGCCGTCGGCCGGGCGATTTCGGATACAAAGGAAGTGCGGTTTGGATTCCGCGAAATTACCTACGAGCTGAGTCTGCTGGATACCACCGGACATTTACGACGCGTTGAATATTCGCCGACGAAAGGGTTCGAGTTAGGTGAGACCGAACCCGATGTTAACGTCAGCCACGACGGGATGCGCAATATTCCTGCCGCCGAGCCGCCGCCCCCGAATTTGCCCGATGCACGGCGCGAAAACTGGCATTCATGGGTTGCCTCGCTCACGGCCGCCGGTGAGCGCTCCCCCGCCGTTAAACCGAGTGACGACCTCGGCACCGCCCCGTATCTCGTCATCAAGGTAAACGGAGTGCGGATCGCCTGCCGGGGCGGGAATTGGGGCATGGATGACGCGATGAAGCGAGTCTCGCGTGAACGGCTGGAGCCCTATTTCCGGCTGCACCATGACGCATACGAGAACATCATTCGTAATTGGGTCGGGCAAAACACGGAGGAGGAGTTCTACGATCTCGCGGACGAATACGGATTCCTGATCTGGAATGACTTTTGGGAGACAACGGAGAACTACAACATCGAAGCGGAAAACCCCAACCTATTCCTGAAGAATGCAGAGGATGTGATCCGCCGTTTCCGCAATCATCCATCGATTGCAGTCTGGTGCGGGCGTAATGAGGGTGTCCCGCAGCCGATCATCAACCAAGGCCTCGCACAGCTCATCTATACCCTGGACGGCACACGGTACTACTCACCCAGTTCGAACCAGGTGAATTTGCAGAACAGCGGTCCATATCGTTATCAGGATCCGAAGCTGTACTATACCGCGCTTAATCGCGGCTTTTCCGTCGAGACGGGCACACCCTCGATGTCAACGCTCGAATCGTTCGAGGCATCGGTAGCGAAGCCCGACCAATGGCCGATGGGTGATGTCTGGGCCTATCATGACTGGCATTTTATGGGGAATGGCGACATGCATCCGTTTCTCGCCGAGATGCAGACAGAATTTGGGGCGCCCACCAGCCTCGAAGATTTCGAACGCAAGGCGCAGATGATGGACTACGTCGGTCATCGGGCGATCTTCGAGGGCATGAATGCACATTTGTGGTCGCCGAACAGCGGGCGTCTGCTGTGGATGACTCAGCCGGCATGGCCCAGCAATATGTGGGAGGTACTCAGCTCGGACTATGACACGCAGTCGCCGTACTACGGCGAGAAAAAAGCGTGTGAGCCGATCCATGTGCAGCTGGACCTCGCGACGGATGCCGTCCAAGTGGTGAACACCACGCCGGCAGCGGCAGGAACAGTGCAGGTGGTGGCAGATGTCTTCTCGCTCGATGACAAACCTCTGCTCCACGAGGATGCGCAGGCTGATGTGCCGGCGGATGGGGTGGTGAGTGCGCTACGTTTGGAACTGGCGCCACTCGAAAAGGATGCTGTGGTGCTGGTGAAGCTGGAGCTGAAGGATCAGGGCGGGAAGATGATCTCGTCGAATCTATATTGGTTGACGGCAGAGAGCCAGAATTATCGTGAGTTAACACGGCTGGCGCCGGCAACCGTGATTGCAACGGCAACGTCGAGCCGCGGCGGCAATGCCGTACACGTTCATGTGGAACTCAGGAACACAGGCGCCGCCATCGCTTTGCAAAACAAGCTTACGCTGGTGACGAGTTCGGATGGGTCGCGCATTTTGCCGGCGTATTTCAGCGACAACTATGTTTCACTCCTGCCGGGCGAGTCACGGGAGATCGATCTCGAATATCCGGCTAGCGCCGCCGGCGATGCCATGCCAGAGCTCAGGCTGCGCGGCTTCAATCTGCCGCAGGTCACTGTGCCGGTCGGGGGCGCCGCTCGGTGACCTGGGACCAACCGGTTGTGTATAGCAAGGGGGCGACACCGAAGACGCCTACTTCGAACTCATCTCCGAGGCAACCCCGAGCTGAACCAATTTCATAGGTAAACAACGCAGGTCGTGAGTCATGCGTATAATCCTGCGCATGCAGAGGAGTCACCTGGATAAGGGCCGAAAACGGCCCAACCGCAAGAAAGCAGACCCATATCCCTGTTCCCGGCACTCTCATGGTGGCTTTTCCCCTGTCTACAAACCCTTGGGCCCTGACTGTCAAGATAGGTCCCTGGCTCACATAAGCTTCAACCGATGCCAGCAACCGACTAGAACTTGTCTCATATATGGGTCTGGGGCTTCTGGTTGGACCCTGAGCCCCGCTTCGAGGGCGGGTCTCATGCGCGGCCTCTCCGAAATTTGTCTATTTATGAGAGCAGTTCTAGCAGAAGTTCTAGTTGTGGGCCCGTATAACTATCCCTAGTCTGGCACGGAGGCAATTACCGTGGTCACGGAAGCATCCGGTAACTCTATTTATTGAGAGGGCATCATGAGAAAGCACAAAATAGCGATTACGCTGTTCGGCACATTTTGTATCGCGGCAATCTGTTGGTTGACGGCCCGCTCGCAAGCCGCGAAGACGGTTCAGGTCCACATGGTCATCACCGACGCTGCGTTTCGCACCGAGAAATCGCTTCCGGCACTCAATGCGGAAAACGTGAAGGTAAAGCAGGGCAAGGGCTTCCTTAGCGTAGCGCAGGTGATTCCGGCTCAAGGCGAGGCCGCCAACCTGCAGCTGATTATTTTGATTGACGACACGTTGAATACCCAAGCTGTCGGTAACAACCTGACCGACCTGAAGGCCTTCATCGGAGCTCAGCCGCCTACGACCGTCATCGCAGTCGCTTACATGTCGAACGCCATCGCGAACGTTGCGCAAAACTTCACCGCGGATCATGCTCTTGCGGTCAAGGCTGTGCGCCTGCCTCGTGGCACTCCTTCTACCATGGATAGCCCGTACCTATCGCTCATCAACCTGGTGAAGGGGTGGCCCAAGGAGAACGTGCGTCGCGAGGTTTTAATGATTACAGACGGAATCGACCGCCTTCGCGACCAAAGGCCCGGGCCTGACCGCTTGGGGCCAAGGTTTGATGGAATGGGTCCCATCTATCACGCCATGCCCACCATCAGCATCGATGCGACTTCGGCCAGCGAAATCAGCCAGCGCTACAATGTGATCGTTCACTCCATTTACTCGCCCGGGATCGGCGGATCGGAGCGTGGCTCCTGGACCGCGCAGATGGGGCTGTCGGGACTTAGCAAGCTTGCCGATGAGACTGGCGGCGAGTGCTACTCGCTTGGGACATCGAATGCAGTCAGCTTTAAGCCCTACCTGGAAAGTCTGCAGAAGGTGTTTATGAGTCAGTATTTCCTGGTTTTCCGCGCGGTGCCCAAGAAGAAGGGAAGTCTGCAATCAGTCAAGGTCGAGGCCCAACCTAAAACCAAGATTCTGGCTCCCAACAATGTCTGGGTTCCCGGGGTCGTCGAGGATGAGTAGTTGAGCAGCACAGGATGTCTTAGAACTTGTCTCATATATGGGTCCGCGGCTTCTGGTTGGACCCTGAGCCCCGCTTCGAAGGCGGGTCTCATGCGCGGCCTCCCCGAAATTTGTCTATTTATGAGACCAGTTCTAGCAATAGTGTTGCAGAGGCAGATGGCGTAGTAAACCCGGATTTCTGCTTCATGGCTCTCGCCAACGGCTTGGTAGGCGGCTTTCTTCAAAGGAAAGCCGCATCAAATTCGCAGACTAACCGCAATGGGAAATACGGTAAAACGCCGATTCACTTCGAGTGATGGAGTGGATGCTTCCTGACCACGTAGTGCCCAATCAGCCATCCCGTAGCGCCGCCCACCAGGACATCAGTAGGGAAATGCTCCTGCACGAACGGAGAACCCACTTCAAACAGATTGTTTGCGAGCTTTGGCAAGAATCTGGCGGAGGCGGTTGCCGACTATGAGATCTTCCCCTGGTTGCATGGTCATCGAGATAATTTGCAAATGATTCGGACGGTCTCTCCGCTGTCTATTTGGATCATTGTTTTTTATGCGTGCGAGCACGCCGCTGGGGTTACTGTTCGTCAGCACTTCAATCCGAGGCTCACCGGCGCGCAGCTGCTGATCGCATTGAGCCACCGTCAAGCCAAATTTCTCTTCGTCCCAGGTTACCGTCAGGGTCGGATAACTATTTTCGTCGGGAGGAGTCGCGATGTTTGTGGTAACTCCCCGTACCGTTTCAACTAATTTCTGGATGCGTTCTACGCGGCTCTGCCACTCTTTGTTTAACGCCTCAAGATCCGCACGCGACCAATAGTCAATTGCCGCAAGGATTCCCATAATCTCTTCTTTACCGACTTTCATGGGCCGACATACGGCGCCTTCCCATGGATTGCTATTTGCCAAAGCCGCATCGATCAGATCCTTTCG
>JBARKD010000418.1:0-2940 GCA_049800615.1 Acidobacteriaceae bacterium
TCGCCAACTCTCGCGCTGTCGGCGCCGGGTGCTCTTTCCCGGAGTTCGCGTGATCCTCTTCTGACATGGGGATTGGCCTGCGCTAGAACTGAGTTGAACTCACGTACATGCTCATGGAAGGTTTGCTGATCAAATGCTCAATTTTGGAGATAGAATTTTGGGGAACGAAGACCAGATCGCCCGGCCGCAGGGTGGGAACTTCGCTCAAACTTTTTTCTCGGAGCATCTTCTTTATGTCGAAGATGTGCGCTTCCACCTGATCATCGTTTACATGGCGGAAGAGCACGACCTGAGAATGCTTCGCCTCATGAGTAAATCCGCCCGCGATTTGCACGGCCTCAATAATCGAAGTGTTCGTGCGCAATTCGTACTTCCCGGGATGTCCCACCTCTCCGCCGGCAACAAAATAAGGATGCTCGAACTCCTTGAGTGCCACGGCCACTTGAGGGTCGTGGAGATATCCGCTGTACGCCTTTCGGATGGCTACCTGAAGCTCGTCAAGCGTCAACCCGTAGGCGGACACTACGCCTGCATCCTTCAGAAAGACATAACCATCGGGTTGGACGATAAGGATTTGATCGAACTCGGGAGACAGGGTGAAGCTGAGAGAGACTACATCGCTTCGGTTAAGCCGGTAAAGCGGACGGCGTAATCCTCCGAGCTGAGGGTTTCCCATGCCGTCCGCCTGCCCCGGTTTTGCAGCCGTCGTTCCTTCGCTTCCCGTACCGGCCCCGGTTTGGCTAGTTGGAGAAGACTGTATGCTGGTTCCCAGGTTTTGCTCTTTTGCTTCATCCTGGGCGAAGACGGTCACGCAAAGTTGCGATATCAACAGCCCTATCAGCGGAGATATGATTAGCCAAGCTCTGTGCTTCATTGCAGTAATATCGCTGTGAGCAAGCTATCTTTCCCCAATATCCGTGGCAAGACATGGGAAGTACGGTCTACCAGCGTGGTCACATTAAATTTTCACACCGAAGTATGTGGCTTTGGCGCGTAGCACGGCTGTTCTTCGCTCCGCGGTTTATCCCATGGAGTCCTAAAGCTGCTCTCTAACTGGCTACCCACGAAAGTAGACTTGCATGTTCGCCGAATCACACGGGTCAATGTGTCGGGTGGTCAAAAGCACGCCGCGTTAGCCGTTTTCGCCCGCTATTCCCAAACTCGTCAAGCAACGGTCTGAGTTACTTCGCAATGCCCGAACGCCATTCCAAAATTTTTCCACAACCCCGGAATCCATTGTCCCGAATTGAGAGTCTGCGCAGAATATTGTTACGTGTTCCCTTGAGTAACGCCCAATGCGCTCCTAAGATCAAAGCGCAGTTCAATCCGTTTCCTCTGGGGTATCCGTTCCATGAGTCCGCTCCCAGCCGCCGCTTCGGTCGCAATACCCGTTCTGATTGCGGACTCCAACCGTATGCAATCTCACTTATTGACCAGCGCCTTACGCCGGCGATCCGAGTTCCATGTATCCACCTGCCCGATCGATATAGACTCAATCCTGCATGCAGTTGCATTTACCCCCGTAAAAGTTTTGATTCTGTCCCTCAATCTGTCGGTTGAAATTGCCAATCAGATGGCCGCCATGCGACAGATTCACCTCTCCCATCCTTTGGTCGCAAAAGTGCTTTTGGCTGAAGCCTACGATCGGGAACTGATTGTCAGCGCTTTTCGCTCCGGTGCCCGAGGAATTTTCTGTCTTGCTGACTCGCACTTCCGTTTGCTTTGCCGGTGCATCCAGCGGGTCGCCGAAGGGCAGATCTGGGCCAATACCGAACAGATGAACTTCCTGCTGGATTCGGTTTCCGAAGCGCCTTCGCTGCGGGTTTTGAACTGCAGCGGTCGGATGCTGCTTACGCCCCGGGAAGAACAAGTGGTCGCTCTCGTTGCTGAAGGACTCAGCAATCGCGATACGGCGCGCGAACTCAATCTCAGTGAGCACACCGTCAAGAAGTATCTGTTCCGCATCTTTGACAAGTTGGGCATCTCGTCCCGGGTTGAGTTGGTCTTGTATGCCGTGCACCACAGCGATCCTCGTCAAGCCCAATGGCTTGCTGGCATCAGCCATTCAGTTCCTAACTCGTGATTGCGCGGATTGCTGTCTGCCCTCGTCATATTCGAAAAAGTCCTAAGTTTGAAAAGCTCTCGCATCGCCTGTATAAATCTCGGGACGGACTTTCGTGTCTAATCCCGTGCCCAATCCCGGTCCTGGTTCTTCGGCCCGCCGGCCGACGATCCTGGCCGCCGGCTTGCTACTCCTCGCGTTGGCTCTGGTTGTGATTTATACCAGCCGTGGCGCGTTCCAGAGTCCGCTGGCTTTGGTGGTGGTCGCCGCCATCGGCTTGGCCGCGCTGCTCTTGCAACAGCGCTTGCATCCGGATCTTGCTGCTTCCATTCGAGTGCCAGTTTGGTTGAACGGGATCGGAGTGGGTTTGGCCCTGGCAGCCGTCTTTGCCGACTTTCTTCACCTGAGCGCGGCGCTGCGGCTGATTGCGGCCTTGGCAGCCGTCCTTTCTTTTGCCCTCAGCGGCGTCATCGTTCTCAATGCAATGCGCAAGCGCAGGGTTTAAAATCACGATCCCGGCTGGCGCGGCCCGATCGATGGCCCAACGACGAGGGTTGCCTAGCGGAAGGTTCCGGATGGCGGCTATGGTTTGAACTCGACGGCTACTGTGGTTTCCACTGCCTCAGGATCACCGTTGACACGATAGGGCTCGAAACGCCACCAGCGCATAGCTTCTATGGCGGCCTGCGCGAGGATTTCAGGGCCATTCAAGGCACGCACTTGAGCGACCTTCCCATCGCGACCTACTACTACGTCGAGAACAATCACTCCCTGCAAGTGAGCCGGTCGCGCACCTGCGGGATAATCGGGATCCACGCGGTGCGTTACGAGTTTCTCCATGACCTCAGCAGGGACATGGGCTTGCGGCTGAATTGTAC
>JBARKD010000419.1:0-9874 GCA_049800615.1 Acidobacteriaceae bacterium
AAGCTGGAATGCGAACCCGCGAGACTTTGCTCCGCGTATTGGTTTTGCATTGACTCTTGATCCGCATACCGTTCTTCGGGGTGGCTTCGGCATGTACTACTACACACCCGCGTACAACATGTTGCAATTCCTGATGGCGAACCCGCCGAACTTCGTGAGCGTGTCCAATACCTACACCTTTACAGAGCCGACTCCGGTATCGAGCTTGTTCCCCCAATTTGTCGCTGCTACGATCCTTCAGCCTTTCGCCGTCGCAAAGAACATGCCGACTCCCTATACCGAGCAGTACAACCTCAACCTGGAACGTCAGGTAACATCGAACCTCCTCTTCAGCATCGCCTACGTCGGCAACCAGGGTAAGCATCAATCAAATCGAATGAACCCCAATCAGGCAGCGCTCAGTCCTGATCCCACCAACATCACTCCCATCCAGTCACGGCGCCCTTATCCTCTGATTGGGGACGTTCTCGCTCAATACAATGTCGGGAGCTCGAACTACAACGGCTTGCAGGCCAAGGTGCAGCAGACGCTCGCGCATGGTCTGGCTTTCCTGGCCAGCTATACCTGGTCTCGAACTTTCGACATCTCCGATTGCGACTGCACAGAATATGCCAATTATTTCTATCCAAAGCGTGACTATGGTCCTGCTGGTTTCGATCAGCCCAGGATCATCAGTTTCAGCTATGTCTACGAATTGCCGTTTGGAGAGGGCAAACCGTTCCTTTCCAACGGAAACGGAATCGAAAAACACCTGGTCGGCGGGTGGCAGATTAACGGAATCACCAGCCTCTCCTCTGGTATTCCATTCAGTGTGGACGCGCCGGACTTTTCAGATACCGGGGCCCACGGTGATTATGCGAACAGCACCTGCAACGGAACACTCCCAAGTAAAAGGACTTATTTTTCATGGTTCGATACTTCGTGCTATTCGGCACCCTTACCCGGTGCCGTTGGTGACGCCCCCAAGAATCCGTTGCGCCAACAAGCGTTCAGAAAATGGGACTTTAGCCTTTTCAGAAACTTCGGCTTGGGCGAGAACCGGTCACTCCAGTTGCGCGCGGAGGCGTTTAACGTCTTCAACCAACACACATTCATATTGACGGGTCCGGCCGTGACCACGACCGATGCGAACTTTGGCGGCATGGGCGCTTCCGCGGCCGCGAGAACGATGCAAATAGCCTTGAAGTTTCTATTCTGAGGCAGTTATGATTGGCTTCCGGAACCATCTCGGATGGATGGTTCTGGAAACCCCACTGAACCGATGTTGACTCGTTATACCCTACCTGCGGTATGCATTGGTTTGCTGATCGTTGGCAATTGCTCATGCGCACTTCCGCTACGCGGCGAAAGGCCAACGGATGCGGCCGATCAGCACTATATCGCTGGAATGCGCTTGCTGCAGCAAGAGAATCTTCCCCAGGCCATCCACGAGTTGCGCACTGCTGTTGAGCTTGAGCCCAACCTGGTCAAGGCCCATCTTGCCTTGGGAACAGCGCTCGAAGAAGCTGGACAACTGGATGAGGCGGCGGAGCAATTCAAGGCTGTTGTAACCCTGCAACCGCGAGAGGTTCTTCCTCATCTCAAATTGGCTACTGTATTCCGTAAGCAGCGCTACTGGTCTGCCGCCGTGCGGGAATATGACACTGCATTGAACCTTCAGCCGGGTAACCCTGAAGCCCATAACGGTTTAGGTCGTGTGTTGGTTGAGAAGGGAGACCTCTCCGGCGGGATCCTGGAAATCCGCCGCGCAGTTGAGTTGGCGCCGCAGTCCCCGCAATATCACACGAATCTGGGGGTCGTGCTGAGCAGCGGAGATAAGGACGAGGCCATTCGCCAATTCCGCAAAGCGCTGAGCCTGGACCCTGGCTACTGTCCCGCGGAGTACAACCTGGGAGCGGCGCTTCAACAACAAAGCGGGATGCTGCAAGAGGCCTTGAAGTACTTACGCAGTGCCGCGAAGTGCAAGCCTGAGAACGCGGAGTTGCATTTTTTATTCGGGCTTGGTTTGGAGCAGAATGGCGATCACAATGGCGCGATCGAAGAGTTTCGCGACTGCCTGCGGCTTGATCCGGCGAATTCCGGCGCCCAGTACAACCTGGCGCGGGTACTGACCAAGAAAGGTGACACTACTGCTGCGACTTCAGAATTCCAGAAGGTCCGCGCCATCCAGCAAGCCGCCGACGCTGATACCCCGCCCGCTCACGTCCAACGCGGAAACGATCTTGCGAAGGCCGGCGACTGGACTGGTGCCGCTAAGGAATTTGAAGCAGCGTTACGGATCGACCCCGATTCCTCCACGGCTCGGTACAATCTGGCCTTTCTTAAGCAACAGCAGGGTGACCTGGATGGGGCGATCGCGGAACTTCATTTGACCCTGCAATCAAACCCGGACTATGCCGATGCCCACAATAATCTGGGCACGATTTTCTTTGAGCAGGGAAAGTTGGAAGAGGCCAAGACAGAGTTTGAAGAGGTCGTGAGATTGAGCCCCACATCTCCACAAGGTCACTACAATTTGGGAGTATTGCTCATGCAGGAAGCCGGACCTGGCGTCGCGATAGGAGAGTTTCAAGAAGCCGTGCGATTACAACCCGCCTATGCGGATGCGGAGTATTACATCGGTTTGGCCCTTAGGAAAGAAGGAAAGCTCGAGGATGCCGACGCCGCTTTCCGTCGAGCGCAGCAACTCGACCCACATCTCGTGCCGCCGGTTGAGTGAACTTCTTCAAGAGGGTTCCTCAGCGAAATAGCCTTCGGCTTCCGGGCGCGTGTCCTCCTGCCACCAGTGCTTGACTACCCACGCTTTCGTCGCGCACGTAACGCGATCCGGAAGATATGAGTGCACCGCGAATTCGAGGGGCTGATTCGAAAGAGTTTGGGCGAGTGTGATCTTATACACGATCCAGGAGCAGCCGGCATGTTGAGTGTTGCCATACTGCCGCGGACTGGGGACCGCAGTGAATTGGATGTCATGATCGCCGATGCGCGCCCGTATGATAATGATCTCAGCGACCACCAGCGCGTGACGATACTCTTCGCCATCCTTAGTCAGCTCAACCTGGATCGCGAGGATGGACCGACCCTCGGGTAGGACCGGCAGCCGTGAAGAGAAGACCTCAATGCCTTTGTGCATTTTGTCTCGTTCAAAGCGAGCGGCATCGGCGAAAATGAGATTCATCCAGTCCGCCGCCGGCGCCTTTTGTAGATCCAGTCCGGTTCCGAAATTCGCGGCGGCAGCGGCATTGATTTGCCTGCGAGGCAGAGGTGTGCCCGCTGCGGCGCCAATTTCCAATAGGAGCGTCTCGAAGGGCCGCATCCATATTTCGACAGTCTCACCACTTTGCCAGGCAGTGTCGTTCTCGCTAGCCAGCTCCTGCATCTCCGGGAAACGGCTCACGATCCTCAGAGCGGTCCCAGAGGGGCCAGACAAGCCCAGATCAGCACCCAACGGCAAACTCACCTTACGCGCGATGAAGTGAACATTGTTCAGGAAGACAAAGCCACGTTGTCCGTCAAGGAAAGCATAACCGTAGGGCGTGTTCTGCCATGGATCGCCCACGTCCCGGCGCGGTTTCAAGAAAATCTGTTCGTTATCATGAGCCAGTGCCATTAATCCGGCAAGGAAATGCAGGTCATCGTCATTCAGCAGGTAAGGGTCGCCCCAGATCTGGGGAAACATCAGGTTTCCTCTTCCCAGATCCATCACCATTGCCTCGCGCCATCTTTCCTTACCCATAAAGTTAGCCCAGCGAATCTGAGACAACCAAACTCCCAGGCTATCTTTCAACAGTGGGGGGATCAGGCTGGCAAAAACGGTGCTTTGGTCGAGCGCCAGGGTTACCGCATCGCGATAGTACATGGTGGGAAACCAGCTGGTTCCTGAGCCCTCGAGGAACAGGCCCGATTCGAAGATGACATCCCCATGCATGGCCCAAAAGGGAGATCTGCCAACCCCCCAATACCAAACCACAAAAGCATCCTGAGCGATAGATCGGACACCTCCGGCCAGATCGATCAGGCGATTAAACATCGACTCTGTCGAATACCGCCCCGGCATGTGCTGATGAGCGGTACTGTTGCAGTAATAGTCTCCGATGTCGAACTTAACCAGCCGAACGCCGTTATGTTGAACGTGGTGGTCCACAGCCTTCTTGAACACATTGAAATAGGGATCGGAGGCAATGCAAAGTGTCCGGCCCACTCCGCCCTGGGTTGGATAGCCGTCGCGATAACTCCAGACGGGGGGCGTGGTCGGTGGATCGCCAGAGGCGCCCGGCTGGGGTATGGCGCTGGCTTGCACTGCAGGGTAAGACCCGTCAGACCACCCACCTCCACTTACAGAAAACCAGAGGCCCAACTTCATATCCAGAGCTTTCACGCCTTCTACTATTTTCTCTGGACCGTCCGGATAGCATGCGCTCGCGAATTGAGTGAGGTCTCCATCGTTATCTGGCCATCCCTGGTCTAGCGTGAAATAGTCGAACTTCACATCCTTGGCCTGCCACCTCTTGATGATTCCTTGAACATTCAGCGTCTCAACATCAGTGAGGGGAGGGCAGGGACCCCACTGATTGTTGATGCCGTAGCACGTGTAGAGAGAGACGCGCTTGCGCTTGTTTCGCGGGCTCTGCGAGATAATGTACGTGTGGAAGTCACCCAGGAGTTTATTGCGTTCCGTAACTCCCACCAGCGAAACCGCTGTCTTAAAGGTTTGACCCGGCTGAATTTTCGTGCCCGGGCTGTGCCATAGGTGGATTTGAGTGTCTGTGCCCTCGTTGATTCCAGCCGGATGCGCGATAGCGAGAAAGACCTCGTTATCAATAAAGACAGGTTCCCCCTGTCCGCCTTCGCTACGGTGGGCCTCTAATTGAAAAGCGTCCAGCTCCACATCGAGCAGGAGACATTCCTGATCCGACTCATTCCTGATTTCCAGCCACTTCCGCCGCGCTATCCCGTCAAGCTCGTAGTGGGCGTCGACGCTCAGGCGATGTTCTGCGTTAAAAAGGTTAATCCTCAGCTTCTCCGGATTTTCCTGATGGCTATCTCGTATTGCGAAGCTCGAAACCGATAGAAACGGCTCTCCGATGGACACGAATTGATCGAAGAGCCAGGGTCGAAAGACATAGCGGTCAATGGCCTTTTCCGGGGTGTTCTCAAGATGAAAATTGTAGGCTCGCGTGCGCACGGCTAGCAGATTGGAGGAGCCGAAGTGGAGCAAAGCATAGAGTGGGTCAGAAGGCCGCAGCGTGAACCGCCCTGGCCTCCGCCAGCGTCCGGCCGAGGTCCTGCGGCCTATCTGCTGACCGTTAAAATAAACCCAGTAGTCATTCCAATCCTGTTCGTCGTACCCTCCGAGGACGAACACGATGTCCTTGCCTTGGGCTGATGCAGGCAGCTCGATGTTGCAACGGAACCAGCCGTAACCGCCATAGGCGCGTCCATGTTGGCCGCCAGAGAGGTTATAAACGGGACGCCAACCTTCCGCGTCTCCGGCTGCGCGGTTAAAACCCTGCATGAGCCCGCTCTCACGCTCCGGCGAAACCGGTGTCTCGTCGCTCAGCCGAAAGTCCCACCAGGGAATCTCAAGTCTGTTCCCACGCGAGAAAGTCAACCGAAACTCATTCTCGGATTGAAGCGCAAAATGCCGGCCCGAGAGGCGATTTTCAAAAGCGGTGCTTCGGACTCCATTCGCTGCGGACTGCACGTGCCAGGCCAATTGTGCATTTTGCAGGACAAACTCGCGCGGGTGCACATCGGCGGCCGACGTGGGCGGCTTCATGGCCGCTGTCGCCGCAGCCAACGCGCCCCCTTTCAGAAAGCGTCTTCGATCCATATAGCCTCCGGTACACCGTGACGAGTTTAATCCCCACCGGGGGTGGGATTTTTCACCACAATTCGCGCAGTCCCAGAGGATGGAACGAATTTGCCGTCGACAAAATTGTGGTACTCTCTCATCGGTTTCCCATAGATTGGCTCAGAGATCAGGCCATCATGTGTTCAGTCCAACAACCTATCCAGAATCGACTCGACTTGGTGGCGTGTCAAGCGCTTTTTGAGAATTCGAATTGCACAAATCGATGGCAAATCTTGCCAGGGCGGCCGGCGTCACGGCAGTCGCAAACGCGGCGAGGCGTCCAAGCGGGCTCTGGGGCTGACCTTCCCTGAGGTCAATAATGTAGACGAAGGTATAGCGTATACCTTCGTCTAATGGATTCGCAGTTTGGCAGGGCTCGGAGCGCGCATAGTCGAAAGAAGGGAACCGTGGGAGGGATGTGCGGCGGTCTGTCGTATTCGGAATCGCATATAGGGCAGAGGTCGAGGATCCCTTCCTGAAAAACCCGTCCGGAAAGTTCAAGGGGAGAAATTTGCAGCAAACGAACGTTGATATGGCTGTCCGCCAAAGGATCCCAAGCCGCCGGTGGAAGATTGCTTTTTTGCTCGGGCTCGGTGTACTGGTCAACTACTTCGATCGGGTCAACCTTTCGGTTGCCCACGTCGCTCTGATCACCACGTTTGCCATCTCCAATGTGACGTTTGGCTACCTCTCCGCAGCCTATAACTGGACTTTTACGTTGTGCCAGCTTCCGGTTGGCGTGATATTGGACAAATTTGGTGTGCGCCGCGTGGGGCGGATCAGCACCCTGCTATGGAGCATCGCATCGTTTGCGGCCGCCATTACCCCTAACCTGGGCGGGTTTTTCGCCGCACGCCTGCTGCTGGGCATAGGTGAAGCACCCACCTTCCCGTCCAATGCGAAGGCCATCGGCTTCTGGTTTCCTCCCCAGGAACGAAGTTTGGCAACGGCGGTCTTCGATAGCGCGGGCAAATTTTCATCTGCCATCGGCGTGCCTCTGATTGGGATTCTTTTGCTTAGGGTCGGCTGGCGGTGGAGTTTTGCGGCCACGGGCATGATCAGTTTTCTCTACTTTCTCCTCTTCTCGCGCGTCTACCGCGATCCTATGAACGACCTGGCGCTGACGACCCGTGAGCGGGATTACATATTCGCTCCGGAAGCCGTCGCTGAGGTTGCCGATGCGAAGGATTTGTCTACGCAAACCGCATCCCTCGGCTATCTGATACGGCAAACAAAAGTGATTGGCATCGCCCTGGGCTTTGGTTCGCACACCTACCTCACCTATCTGCTGCTTACCTGGCTGCCCAGCTATCTCTCCTCCGCCCTGCACATTGATCTTCTGCATTCGTTTCTTTACACCGGCGTGCCGTGGTTGATTGCTGCCGCCTGCGACGTGCTGGTTGGCGGATGGCTGATAGCCCGGCTCATCCGGCTGGGATGGAACGCCGATCGCACACGCCGCATCGTGCTCGTTGGGGGAACCACCATGGGGCTGGGTATCTTGGGCGCAAGCTACGCACGCTCCGCTGCTGAGGCGGTCTTCTGGATTAGCATATCGGTGGCAGGCATCTCGGCTGCTGCGCCCGTCGTCTGGTCCCTCCCGTCGTTGATCGGACCCAGCGGAAGTGTCGGTACCCTGGCGGCTACCATGAACTTTTGCGGTCAAATCTCGGGGATTGTGGCGCCCATTGTTACCGGCTACGTGGTGAGCGTCCGTCACTCCTTCGCGTGGGCGTTTGGCGCCGCGGCCATCTACCTGCTTGTGGGTATCGCAGCGTATCTTTTTTTATTGGGCCGCATCGAGCCGGTTCCTCGTCAGCCTCACCTTGCCGCGTAGTCCTTAGTTGCATTGGTACGTGAATTAAACACGGTAAAGCTTCCGCTCGGACTTACTGTGAGCTTGAGGTAGTTTCCCGCATCCGGGCCCAACGGGTTGGCAATGTACGCTTGCGCCGTGTTACGACCTGCGCCTCCCTCAACGGAATAGTGAAGCTGCCACAGCGTCTCCAATTCAGGCGCTTTGGCAAACAACTCCAGGGTTGGAATGGAGCCGCCCTTGGTTTCGCCGTTATTCATGATGGCCACGCGGGCTCTGACCGCATCCACCAGAGCGGGACTCGAGCTCTGATACCACCCGTGATGAGAAACCACGAGAATGTCGACCGTACCGAGTGGGTTCGAGGGGCACATCAATTGCATTTCTTTGTCCCACGTGAGATCTCCCAGATCGAGAATTTTGAGGCCGCCAAAGGTCACCAGCACACCGAGGGAGCGCGCATTCTCTGTTTGGTCCGGCGGCCTGATCTCCGAGGAGCTGCAGTACGGATTCGCTTGCCCACCTCCGGGCAGGGGATGGCCGATCAATTTGCCATCGGCGCTGATTACCAGGGCCTTGATACCCGTGACCGGCAACAAATCACCGGGCTTGCCAACAATGTGACCATAATGGCCGCCGGCCAACACTTTTTGATAAGCAGCGAAGTCTTTCACCGTGACTGCATCGGTGGTTTCACGGTTAATCCCGTGGTCAACGAACGTGCCCACTGGAATTCTCTCGACCAGCTGAGGAACACCGCCGACGTGGTCGTCGTGGAAGTGGGTCAGCAACAGGTAGTCGATCCTGGTGACACCGGCGATCTTCGCTGCCGCCGCGATGCGATTGGCGTCCCGGCCATCGTGGTCAGGCCAGCCTGTGTCGATGAGAAGCGATTTTCCTGCGGGGGTTACGAAGAGCGTAGCCTGGCCGCCTTCGACGTCGATGAAGTAAACCTGCAATGAGCTGCTCGCGGCCCTTGCGGAAAGTGTTCCAGCGGTCATCCACCAGGTTCGCGAGAGGGCGAGCATGAACCATGTCTGCAGGCGCCAATGAGTTGTGAATCGGAGAGGATGACGGCGGGTCATGGTTCGTCCTTGAGAAGAAATTGTGTGCGCAGGCCGCGCTCCATCGATTCTGAGAAGCGAAGGCTTTAGACCAGCAATTCTGTTCTCAAATCCACTATCCTGTCAACAGCAATGTCGACAGGATAGGAAGCGAAAGACAGAGTCAACGGCACTGGAAACGGTTACCCGCAGATACCTTGCTGGGATTTCAAGGCAACTGGTGCCTTTTGGGGAGCGGATTTCCATCATTTTCTTGCGAAAATTAGGCTTTGTCAGTTATGTATGGCTAGAATGATGTCTAGTATGCCGCCAGAGACCGCCCGCCGCCGCTTAACTGCCACTGAGAGGGTCGAAGAGCACATTCGAAACG
Source organism: Acidobacteriaceae bacterium (assembly GCA_049800615.1). Classification (GTDB taxonomy): domain Bacteria; phylum Acidobacteriota; class Terriglobia; order Terriglobales; family Acidobacteriaceae; genus PALSA-350. The sequence goes on from JBARKD010000419.1 coordinate 9,105, forward strand.
CGATCTATCGAGGCGCCCTGAAACCGCGGGAACGAGTCATCGAGGAAGTTGTTGCCAAGCATCTGAAGTGCAGTCGCGGGCCCGTTCGCGAAGCATTCCTGAGGCTCGAGCGCGACGGCCTGGTGGTGACGGTCGCTCGTCGAGGGACCTTCATTCGAGACATTTCCCGGGAATCGATCGAGGTTGTTTTCGAGATGCGGGGCAAGCTGGAAGCGCTTTGTGTGCGTCACCTGCGAGAACACCTGACGGGTGAAATGGAAGCAACACTGCGGGAAGCCTTGCGAAAGTTAAAAGCGGCTGCGGCGAAGAACGACGAGGAAGACTTCTACGCTGCCGATATGAACTTTCACCAGACCATCTGGCGGCTTTCGCACCGGGGAATTCTTGAAAACACCTTAATCACCATCATGAACCCGTTTATTTTCATGTTGGCGCGCGCCTATTCCACCCAGACGCCGATGAGCGTGCGCTACAAAGAACACGCGCAATACCTGGAAAAAGTTCTTACCGAGCCAGCCTCCAAGGTAGAGCGCTCGGTGGAGCAATACTTCCGGGAAAAGGAGGAAGAGATTTTGTCAAAACTTCCTTCACCGTTTTTGTCCACAGACAGTTTCAGCCAAAATCCCGCTGTGAATGGCGACTCGATGCGGTCAGTCGCACCCGGGATACGATAGAACTGGTCTCATACATAGACAAATTTCGGAGAGGCCGCGCATGAGACCCGCCCTCGAAGCGGGGCTCAGGGTCCAACCAGAAGCCGCAGACCCATA
>JBARKD010000420.1:0-4248 GCA_049800615.1 Acidobacteriaceae bacterium
CACCGGAGCGAAGATGAGGGAAAAGATGAGAGCACCGGTTAAGGCAAACCCGTAGGTTACCGACATGGGGGCGAAGATCTTCCCGGGAACTCCCTGCATAGTGAAGAGAGGAATGAATGCCACGAGAATGATGAGAGTGGCAAAAAGGACGGGTGTCGCAGCGTTGCTGGTGCCTTCGATGATGAGATCGACGGTGTTTTCGTTCTCTGTGCGGCGTGAAAGCTTGCGATAGATGCTTTCCAGCACCACGATCGAGGCATCTACGAGAATGCCAAAGTCGATGGCGCCGATCGAAATCAGATTGGCGGACTGCCCGGTGAGCACCATCATGGAGTAGGCAAAAAGCACCGCAAATGGGATGGTGGCCGCGGCAAGGAAGCTGATGCGCAAATCGCCCAGCATGGAGATCAACACCAGGGTCACGAGAAACAGGCCCGTGAACACAACGTGGCGGACCGTGCGCGTAGTGGTGTTGATGAGGTTGGTGCGGTCATAGACGGTGCTGATATGCATGCCCGGAGGCAGCAGAGTGCCGTGGTTCAAATCGTGAATTTTCTTTTTCAGGCCCTCAAGGGCCGGAAGGGACTTTTCTTCCTTTTGCAGCAAGACGATGCCCAGCACAACGTCTGGCTCGCCATTGCGGCCGACCTTGCCCAGTCGAGGCTGAATGCCCTCCTTCACCTCGCCCACATCGCGCACCAGCACCGGAGCGCCGTTCCGTTCGGCGACGACGACGGAGCCAATGTCATCGATATTCTTCAATAGACCCAACGCGCGCACGTTGATGCTCTGATCGCCGAGGGTGAGATAGTTGCCTCCGGCGTTCGCATTGCTGTTCTGAATGGCGTTGAGAACCTGCGGCAGGGTGACGTTCATCGCCAGCAGTTTGTTGGGATCTGCTTCGATCTGATACTGACGCGTTGTGCCACCAAATGTGGTGATATCGATAATGCCGGGAACCTGTCTCAGTTCGCGGCGGAGGAGCCAGTCTTGCGTGGCCTTAAGTTCATTGAGCGAATAACCGCCGCCGGTGAGCTGATAGCGGTAGATCTCACCGATAGGCGACCAGGGAGAGAGCTGAGGCTGCAATCCTCCGGGTAGGGACAGCGTTTGCAGGCGGTTCAGGACTTCTTGCTTATCACGAAAGTAGTCGCTGTCGAAATTGAAATAGAGCTTTACGTCGCTGAGGCCGAAGATGCTGATGGAGCGTACCTGGTCCAGGCGCGGGGTGCCGTTCAGCGTGGCTTCCACCGGAACAGTCACCTGCTGCTCTATTTCCTCGGCAGACCACGAGGGGTTTTGCGTGATGATCTCGACCAGGGGCGGTGATGGATCCGGATAAGCTTCGATGTCGAGTTTCGAAAACGCATAGACGCCGACCTCTAATGAAACGACGAATACGATGAGCACGATGGAGCTGTATTCCAGCAATGTTCGGATCAATGCCTTCATGCTCAGTCTCCGGAGGGAGCACGCAGCAGCGCCGCCCCCGTAGTAACCACCTGATCGCCGTCTTTCAGTCCTGAGGTCACCACTACCGTTTTGCCGCTTAAATCGCCTGTGGTCACCTGATGGCGTTCATACTTTCCTGGAGCTGTCTGGAGGAAGACATAGCTGGACGAACCTTCGTGGATGACGGCCGTGGTAGGGAGGACAAATTCTGGCGCCGTGGTACGAGCAACCGAGAGATTGGCGAACATTTCGGGCTTGAGGCGATGCTTGGGGTTGGGCAAGACCACGCGCACCTTGAGCGTTCGACTGGCAGGGTCTATGGCATCGGAGATATTGGAAATTCTGCCGCGCAGGGTCTCGCCCGGATAGGCCGGAAAGGTCACTTCGACGGACTGCGCGGAGCGAATGGTACTAAGGTCGCGCTCAAAGACATCGCCCAGTATCCAGACCGAGTCGAGGTTAGCGACGGTGGCGATAGGGCTCGCGTTGTCCAGCGAACGCTGCATTTCGCCGCTTGCCGATCCGATGTCGAGCACAGCACCGCTAATGGGTGCGCGCAGGGGCGCCGAGTCCGATGATCCTTCGGGCGGAAAGCCCAACATGTGAATTCGCTGGATAGTGCGGGTAAGCTCTGCGCGCGCTGCCTGGTCCGCGGCTTCCAGGTCATCGTAATCGCGTTGCGCTATCACTTCGTGCTGCAGCAAAAGCTTGGCGCGATTCAGCTGGAGGCCGGACCGTGCTACCTCGATTTTCGCTTTTTCATAATCGCTCCGCGCAGCAGCAATCTCACTACTTTGGATAAGGCCGATGGTTTGCCCCTTGGTCACCTCCTGCCCCGGCCGAACATACAATTCGACCAGGCGACCGGTGATCTGAGAGTAGATATGGACCACTCGGGTTGGATCGGGCACAACTCGCGCGGCGAGCACCAGGCGATCCGTAACTGATTGTGGATGGACGCTGCTGACCTCGATCGGGGCCTTCTGGGGCGGATCGTCGCTTCCGGGCGACGTTGGCGCTTGGTCGTGGCAGCCGAGGCAGACCAGAAGCGAAAGGGCAGCTATCCAAAATACACCGGAGGATACGACGGAGGGCGCGATCGAACCGGGGGACTGGGGCGCGTGAGTTTTGGCATCCTTCATGGGACCATTTCCGATGCAGCGACATAGCTGAGTTGGTGAAGACCAAGCCAGACTTGAACGTTGGCGTTCAAGGCGTCGAGATTGGTTTGACGGAAGTCGCGAAGAGCATCGAGGTAGTCGAGCAGAGTGCTGCCTCCATGGCGGTAGCTGAACTCCAGGTTGTCGCGAACGCGTGAAGCTAATCCGAGATACCGGCCGTTGTACCGCCGCGCCTGTGCGAGGGCGGTCTGGTATGCCGCCCAGGCCTGATCTACGTCATTGATCACCTGGTTGCGTGCGGCTGTCTGCGCGAAGCGGCTGGACTGCGCCTCATAGCGGGTTCGTTCCCTCTCGCCTTGATTGCGATCGAAGATCCGCAAGGGAATACTTATCTGGAAACCGCCTGAGTTGTCATTGCCCGACCGGTCATATTCGCCCGCCAGAGTCGGGTCGGTGGTCCCGTAAGCATCTGCCAGCTTGACGTTGGCCTCAGCCAGACGAAGGGACTGCTGCGCTGCGCGATAGTCAGGACGTTCCGCGAGCGCCCGCTGTTCCACCTCCGCCATGGTTAGGCTGATCTGAGGAGGATCGAGGGTGCCGGTGATGTCAAACGCTGCCGCCGGTGTGTCCATCCCCAGCAGCATTTCCAACTGATCGGCGGACTGTTCAAGATTCAAATGTGCGCTGTCGTAATCGGCCTCAAATTCGGCAAGTTGCAGCTCAATGCGATCGTAGTCGGTGGGGCTGATGTCGCCGGCATCGAGGCGCTGCTTGCTCAAATCGACCGTCTTGCGGTATCCCTGCAGATTGTCGTCCGCAATCTTCAAACCGGCTTTCGCGGCCAGCATCTGGGTAAAAGCCTGTTTAACGGCAAGGATCGTCTGCCGCTCCGTATCCTGGTATTGGCTTTGGGTAACGTCGGTGGTGCTATGGGCAAGGTCGAGACGCCACCGGCGCTTCTGTCCTCGTTCGAAGAGGCGGGAGACGTTTGCCGAATAAGAGTAAGGGTTGCCGGGGTTGTTGGCCGGCAGCGTTACATCGACGCCGCTCAGCGTCAGGTTCGGATTCTGACGCAGACCGGCCGTAACTTCGCCGGCCTTGGTGGCGATGACGTGCTGCTGGGCGGAAAGAAGGCTCGGATTCTTTGCGCGTGCCAGAGCGATGGCCTGTTGCAGGGTTAACGCCACCCCGGCTGTTTGCGCGTGCAGGAAAGACGCCGCGGACAGCAGGACCATGAGAAAGGGCAACAGAATTGAACGTAGTGGTGTATAGAAAGCACAGTGCAAACGAATTAATCGAAATGGATGCGTGGAGCATATCCCCCGAGTGAGTCTCGCCGAAAAAATAATCTGGTGCAGCCTTGCCCCAAGAGAAGAATATAGCAATGCAAAGGCGCTGTAACGGATGTAACCGGATCGGTAACCACTTTGCTAGGGGCCGCGTCAATTCCGTCGAACACTGCCGCGATCTCCGTCAGGTTGGAGCCCGCATCATGCGCTTCATGGTCCTGCCGGAGTGCGTCGTCACCAGCCCTTGGGCGCCATCAGCGAGGTTAATGGTCCTGCTGCCCCCCTCAATGACCCGGAACTCTCATGACCGCTCCCAAATAGCCAGGCAGAAACGAGGGCTGTAGGGACAGCGGCCCCAAAAACCAGATGAGCGCCGCCGGCAGCAG
>JBARKD010000421.1:0-1605 GCA_049800615.1 Acidobacteriaceae bacterium
ACCCCCCACAAAATTGTCATCCCGACCGGAGCGAAGCGCAGTGGAGGGACCTGCTGTTTCCTGAACCGGCGATAGATCTTGATGGAACAGAATTGTCGTCTCGACCGGAGCGTAGCGTCGTGGAGAGATCTGTGGTTTCGCTTATACAGCCGCCTCACTCCATGGAAACGTACCCCTAGCGAAGGCTGGCAATCGGAGCGGGATCCATGTCGGCGTAGTCCTGATTCTCACCGCCCATGCCCCAGCAGAAGGTGTAAGCGCCTGTGCCGACTCCGGCATGAATCGACCAGCCCGGCGAGACCACCGCCTCGAGAGACTTCATGACGATATGGCGTGTCTCTCCCGGCGGACCCATCAGATGAAACACAGCTCCATCGTGCGGCAAGTCGAAATAGAGGTAGACCTCCGAACGGCGCATGTGAGTATGGGCCGGCATCGTGTTCCAGATGCTGCCCGGGTGCAGCCGGGTCACTCCCAGCACCAGTTGGCAACTCTTGACGCCCTGGACGTGAATGTATTTGGTGATCGTCCGCAAATTACAGGTCTCTGCGCTGCCGATGGTTGTGGGGCTGGCATCCGCTTTTCGCACCAGCGCCACAGGATGCGCGGTGTGCGCGGGATAGCTCAGAAGGTAGAAGATGGCCGGCGACGACGGATCTTTCGATTCAAAGCTGACCTCTGCATTGCCTCTGCCGACGTACAGGCAGTCAAGATTTTCGAGCGAATAGGATTGGCCGTTGACGCGGATGGAGCCGCTCCCTCCCACGTTCAGCGCCCCCAGTTCCCGCCGCTCCGTAAAATATTGCGCCCGTAAATCAGAATCGTTGGGCAAGGCAAGCGGCTTGGACGTGGGCGCCGCGATGCCGGCAATCGTACGGTCCAGATCTACATAGACCATCCGCAACACTCCAGGCTCAAACAGCGAATCGATCAGGAAGCTTTCCCTCAGTTGAGCCGTCGTCATGTGTGGATAGCGCGCTGGATCAGCCAACAGGTAGGTCTTCAATGATTCTCCTTCACCAGGCTCAAATAGTTCGCGGCCGGTAGTCGTTTACCGCGCAGGCCCTGGAACTTGCTCCACCAGCCAATGCACCAGTTCGACGGCTCCGCCGAGATTGTCATATTCAGGCGGAAGATTTTGCCCGCTCACATACTCGTTGTAAACCCAGGGATCGGCTACCGCGAACACCGTCCCCTTGCCATACTTCGCTCGAGCCATCAGGATATCGCCTCGATCCTCCAGCACCGAAATAGCCGGGCTCTTCACCGACAGCGTGCACGTGTCCTTCATGTAGAACAAGTGCGGGTAGCGAAATACCGGCCCACCCCCCGCGACCGGAATGCGCCCCGGCTCATGGTCCTTTCCCGGAACATGGTGGCTGAGCACCGGATTGAAGTGGATGCCGAAAAGGTCGCCCAGTTGGCCCAGGTGTTCGAGCTCCCCGTTCGCCGGGTCGTTCCCCATCAGCAGCAGGACCCCTCCCGCTTTGACCCATTCCGCAACTTGTTGCGCGTCTTCCGGCTGCAGGTAGTGAGGATGCGGATTCTTCGCGGGGATGTCGGGAGACACAATGATGTAAATCTGTGCGTCCTTCAATTTGGCCA
>JBARKD010000422.1:0-2013 GCA_049800615.1 Acidobacteriaceae bacterium
GCCGGGTCGTTGCCCATGTCCTCGGCGTACTCGCGCCAGTCATTGCCGATCGACCACGGGTAGGCGCGGTCGAGCTGATTGCCGATCGTCTGCACGCTGCGCGGGAAGACGCAGCCCTGGCCGTCGACCTGGCCAGGGTAGGCGGCCAGATCCGGGTCGAGGGTGCCCGGCGTCACGTCGTTATACCTGCCGGTCAGCGACGTCAGGCTGGTCACGCAGTCGCTGCTGGTGACCTGGTTGGGCGCCTGACCGGACACCTGGGCGATGTAGTTGTCCAGGCTGACGTGCCCGACGGCGTAATAGTTCTGGAGGAGCTCGCCTTGCGGGAGCAGGGTGTCGTTGAGGTACGTGGCTGGTGAGCCCGGCCCGAAGGTCTCGCCGATGCTCTCGTTCTCCAGCTCGATGACGATGATGTGCCTGATCGCTCCGGACGGGAGCGGGAGCTGATTGCCAATATGCGCCGAGGCGGCCACCGCGGGCACCAGCGCCAGTCCGAGTGCGGCCGCACCCGTCGCCGCGATCGCCACGGCCGTGCGCCTTGCCCCAGTCCTGCGGTCCATCGTTCTCCTTGTCCCTGTGTTGCCTGACAGGGGACACGATCACAGCAGGACATGACGGGCAGCCGACTACAAAGTGAAACTCTGGTCGGCCGGGCGGCCGTGGCTAAGCCTTGAACACGCAGAACTCGTTGCCCTCGGGGTCGGCCCGCACGTCAATGTGCATCCGGTTCTTGACGACCTTCGGCTCCGGGACGGGGTTCACCCAGATCAGCGGGCCGCAGCCGGCCGGGTCGGAGATGGCGACCGGCCAGCCGGGCGGACGCTGGCCCGCCGGATGGGCGCGCTCGTACCCGAGTACCTCGCGCCACCAGGTGGCCAGGCGCTGGTGATCGACCGCGTCGATGCAGATGTCCTTGAATGTCGCCGGTCCAGTCACGGCCGCCATTCTCGTGCGCGGAGGTAACAATTCCGAGCGGGCTCAGATGACCAGCAGGCGGTCGAGCAGGTCGCGTGCTACCGCCCGGTCGGCGTAGACCAGCCTGATCGCGCCCGGATCCGGATTCCCGGCGTCGGGCCCGCGCCAGAGCAGGCGCAGTCCTGACTTCTCGGCGACCGCCTTGGACGCGAGGTTGTGCTCGAGCAGCAGCGCCGTGACCGGGAGGTCGGGGCGGACCCGCCGCGCCGCCGCGGAAGCGGCCCGGACCAGCTCGCTGGCCAGGCCCCGGCCCTGGACCTCGGGCACGAAGCGGTAGTAGACGTTCCAGACTGCCCCCCTGATCGAGCAGCCGCCGACTCCGGCGAACGCTCCGTCGTGCAGGCGCGCCGCCCAGTACGCGAGCCCGTTGCGGTCCCAGGCAGCGGCCTCCCGGGCAAGCTGCGCGTGCGTCCGCTCGGGGCTGGTGTGCACTCCGCTCGGCAGGTGGGTCCAGACTCGCGGATCGGCGTTCAGCGCGTATACCTGATCAAGATCGTCCGCGCTGACCGCTCGCAGGTCCAGCCTCTCGGTCCGGACGTGCCGGAAGTCCTTCGACTGGTCGGTAATCGCCACGATTATCAGGCTATGCGTTGCGGCAGGCTGAGGAGATGTAGGCTGCATTCCGGACGTTCTACTTCCAGAATGGTAAGCTTCTGTGACTTCAGACGCGAGCCCGACGGCGCGGGCGCTGCTGGCCCTCGAGCTCGTCCAGAGCAGCCCGGGAATCACGGCGGACCGGCTGGCCGGCAAGCTCGGCGTCTCGGAGCGCGCCGCCCGCCGCTACATCGGAATCCTGCGCGAGGCCGAGATCCCGATCGAGTCTGTCCGCGGACCTTACGGCGGATACCGCGTCAGCCGGGGCCTGCGGCTCCCGCCGCTGATGTTCAGCGCCACCGAGGCGCTCAGCCTGGTCATGGCCGTGCTGGACGGGCACCATGATGCGGGCGATCCGGTCAACCCGATCGGCAGCGCCCTCGGGAAGATCATGCGGGCCCTCCCGGAGCCGGTCGCGGCGCAGGCCGAGGCCGTCCGCCAGGC
>JBARKD010000423.1:0-3625 GCA_049800615.1 Acidobacteriaceae bacterium
TTGCAACTGCCCGCTCAATATGACCGAGCAGGAGTATGCCTTTGTGAATGACTGGACCCGCGACATTGGCCGCCACTCGGTCAAATTCGGGGCTGAGATTCGTCACCTTCAAGAACTGCGCATTCCAAGCGACGTGAATCGCACCGGCCAACTGCAGTTTGCAGACGAACGCACTGCCACCGCCTCTGGTTCAACACCCGGCGGCCTGGGCATAGCCTCTCTCCTATTTGGAGACGTCTCGACTATGTCGCGTTACTTCAGCACGTCCACCACCGCAACGGAGCATCAGTACCGGACGTTCTTCTATGTTCAGGATAACTGGAAGGTCTCGCCCAAGCTCACTCTGAATCTTGGGGCACGCTGGGAGATCTATTTTCCCGAGGCTGTCAACGGCAAAGGCATGGGCGGGTTCTACGACCTAAAGACAAACACGGTCCGTGTCGCCGGGTACGGGAACATCGGACTCAATCTGAACATTCAAAATAACTTCACTTATATTGCGCCGCGGGTTGGCTTTGCGTATCAGTTGCTACCCAGAACGGTGGTCCGCGGCGGCTATGGCCGAGCATACGATCCTGGATTCTTCGGCGACATCTTCGGCCAATTGGTGACGCAGACCATTCCGGTTCTGCAGAACCAACAATTGAGCCAGCTTGACGGCGAAATCTACGATGTTGCGCGCAACCTCGATGGAACGGGCTATAACATCGCCACTGGACCCTCTGCTCCAAACAATGCCTACGTGATTCCATCCAACGGGCAACTTCCACTCCCTCCCGGAATTTCTCCTACCTCGCGCCCAGATCGAATGAGAATTCCGGAGGTTGATGGATGGAACCTCACGCTTCAGCAGCAGCTCGACGCAACCACCAGCTTCAGTGTGGCGTACGTTGGCAATAAATCGACGCACTCCATCCCCAACTCTACCTGGGGCGGTATCAATTGGAATGACTACACCGTGGTCGGCTTTGCCGAAGGTATAAGTCAGTGCCAACGTTCGGTCTTCTTCGCGCAAAACGGATATTGTGGTCCGGGGTACATCGGTTACTACGCGAACGAGGCGAATGCTCACTACAACTCGTTGCAGGCCACCTTTGAAAAACGGTTCTCAAAGGGACTTCAGCTGAACTCGAGCTATGTGTGGTCAAAAGCGATGGGTGTTGCCAACGGTGGATATTTCGAGATTAATCCGCACGCAAACTGGGGACATTTTGACTTTAACCGCACCAATGACTTTAAGCTCTTTGGAAATTACGCGATTCCCGTTGGACGCGGGCAACAGTTCGGGTCCAGCATTCCGGGGTGGGCGAACGCCATCGTCGGTGGGCTGGCGTTGAATGGAAACATCCATTGGGCCAGTGGGCTTCCTTACACTCCTTCCTATGGGGAGTGCGGATCGGATGTAGACAACGGGCCTTGCCGGCCGAATCTGCTCCACAGTTTCTCGCAGAGCGCGAGCGGGCTGAATGTCGCGACCCACTCCGCGACGTACTTTACTCCAGTTGCACCGTTGGCCGCCAATGGGCAAATCAGCGGTCCTTACCAACGACCCCAGGTCGAACAGTTCGGAGATATCCCCTATAACGGCTTCTGGGGTCCCGGGCTCTATACGACGGACCTCGCGCTCAGCAAGGTCTTCAACCTTTACGAGAGCTTAAGTATGAAGCTCGAGGTACAGGCTCAGAACGCCTTCAACCATACCAACCTGGCTAACCCCAGCACTACATGCGTTGATTGCGCGGGCAATGGCCAGATCACGGATATCCTCGGGGGAACCTTTGCCGGCATGCGTCAACTGCAGTTCGTGGCTAGATTCTCTTTCTAGCGCGAACATCTAACTGAGGTGGAGGGAAACTGCAGATCCTTCGGCTTCGCTCGGGATGACAAAGTAAAGGGCGGTGACTTTTATTTGGAGCAGTCAGATCGGATGGCAGAAGGGACCTGCGGTTTCTCTCCACCGTGCGTAGAGGCCGATTGCGCCTACTCCACGTCGTCTTCGACTCCCTTAACTGGGTGGCGAAGGATTTGCTCCAGGCTCATGGGAGCCGGACTGTAGGTTTGCCCGAAGTGTTTGTCGATCTGATCCCGGTAATTCATCCGCGGTCCGGGAAAGCCGATTAATTTCCAGACGACCATCCCGATGTTGCCGCCATGCAATGGATCGCAAAACATGCCTTCCAGCGTGTGCAAGCGCAATAGCTGGAAAAAGTGTGTCCCTTCGATCTTTTCCAGACGCAGGTCCTGCTGCTCGGGAGGTGCTCCGGCAAAATCAGCCCCCAGCAACCCGATACCGGCGCGATAGACCTGTTGCGGCGTTTCTTTGCCCTGGTAGCCGTGTTCCGGTATCGATTCAATCCAAGATCCCTTGGTGTAGCGTCGCGCGTCTTTGCCGTAAGGGCTCGCGAGTTGGCGATCGATGTAGATCACCACTCCCGCCTCGGTTGCTCCGGGCCCACTTTCGTCGCTGGGAAAGATGCGTTCGGAAGCGGCCTGAATGATCTGGGCTTCCGCAGCGGTAAAGAAACGCAAGGGCACCTTCACGCCATCTTCCGCAGGAGCGGGGATCAGCTCTCCCACCAGCGAGTAGAGCACCAGAGCGCCCAGGGCCTTTGCCGGGATCAATATAAATTCGCGCCGTTTCACGATCCCTCCTCTAAGCTAATGGACCAGGTTTTTTTAGGTAATGATCAATCAAACCATCCGCCGCCCGATGACTGACCGCAACAATCGTAAGCGTCGGGTTGGCAGAGGAATTTTGCGGGAAAGACGACGAGCCCACAACAAAAAGATTGGGCATCTTCCAATGTTGAAGCCAGGGGTTGACAACGCTTTGGCCGGGAGAGCTTCCCATGATCGCTCCTCCCTGTATGTGCGTGGTGATGTACTGGGCGGCGTTGTAGCGACGAAAGTTCCCGCTTCTCCTACCCGTATCGGTCTTGATTAACCTGGCTCCAGACACCTGCGCAATCACCTCCAGAAGCCGGGAGCCTATTCGCTCTCCGAAAGCCATCTGGCGCATTTCGTAATCTGTCCAATCCAAGGTCATCCGCAACAGAGGGTCACCCCACTTGTCTGTGTAGGTGGGATCCAAGTCCATAAAATTTTGCTTGTAGGCAAAATGATCCCCTCTCATTTCGACGCCTGGGCCGATCCTGTCCCAGTGGCTGATCGAAGCTTTTTTCCACGCTGAGCCCCAGTTGCGTGGAGCTTCTCCTCCCGGAATGCGACCAAACGATGCAACTGGTCCTTGGCTGGCAGCCGCACCGCGCAAGAACACCCCACCGCGCAAAACTTTTTCCGCAGTCTCCTCTTTGAGGTCTCCATCAAAGTCTGCAATGCCGTATCCAACGGCGCCCGATCCCATGAAGAGATTCAGACGCTCTTTGAATACCAGCATCCCTGCTCCGCCACTGGTGACCTGATGGGTTAGGTTCTTGCCCAGCGTTCCTTTGGCTGTGACCGGATTGTACGGTTCACCAATCTCCGATAAGAGCAGGAGGCGAACGCTGTTGGGGGTCCATGCCGCGAGCACAACCACCTCGGCGGGTTGCATGGTTTCCTCGCCGTTTTCATCCATGTAGACAACGCCCTCGGCGCGTCCGTTGCGGTGGATGATCTTGCGGAC
>JBARKD010000424.1:0-3781 GCA_049800615.1 Acidobacteriaceae bacterium
GGACACCTCAGGGGTTAAAAGTCCATATTCAATGCGGCTGCCAAGGCCGGGCTGAACAGGCTGCGGAAAAACAACGCAGCGGCTCGACAAGCCTACCAGGCGTAGCCACTTATCTAGGCAGGGATACATTATCTAGCGCCTCGCTCGTTGCTTCGGCGCGTTTTTCCGCAGCCTGTTAAGCCCGACGTATTCTGAATCATTTACGGCCCGACTGAAGTCGGGCCCTGATACAAAAACCGCGTTTTTCCCGCAGCCTGTCAAGCCGCGCGTGCTTACATGTCAACCGGCCCCGCCGCAACATGTCAACCAGCGCCGGCGGAATCAATGCTTATGGCGGTAAGGCGAGTCAGCCCCGTTCCAACCCCCAGAATCACACTTAAAGCCTCCCACAGGTTATTCTTACGGTTCGGTGTTCAATCTAATTCGCTGAGTCGCCACGATGCCAAGTCACCGCCGCTATAACCGCCTGCTCCTGCTGGTTGCCGGGTTGGGCGGATTGCTCTACGGAGTAGACGTCGGCATCATCGGCGGTGCCCTGCCTTACCTCGAAGCGACCTCGGGGCTCAATGCCAGCCAACTGTCGATTATTGTCGCGGCGGTCCTGCTGGGCAGCGTGATTTCTACCTTGTTTGCCGGCTTGCTTGCAGACTGGATGGGGCGCAAACCCCTTATGGTGGTCAGCGCAGCCATCTTCGTCTTGAGCATTCCCGTGATTGCACTGTCTCAAGGGTTCGTGCCCCTGTTTCTCGGGCGCTTGCTGCAGGGGATCAGCGGAGGGCTGGTTGGCATCGTAGTCCCGTTGTACCTGGCAGAATGTCTTTCCGCCCAGGATCGAGGCAAAGGAACAGGCGCCTTTCAATGGCTCCTGACCTTCGGCATCTTCTTCGCCGCAGTCATCGGCATCTATTACAGCTACCGGGTGGCTGCCCTGGAGCGCTCGGCTACAGCGACGATTCTGTTGACCGTCAAGGATCAGGCATGGCGACGCATCTTCTGGATGTCCATGCCGCCGGGATTGCTGTTTTTGGGTGGCAGCCTGCTGGTTGGCGAGTCACCCCGATGGCTCTTCAGCCGGGGCCGACGGGAACTCGCTCTGAATTCGCTGCTTCGATCGCGCGCCCCGGAGCAAGCCGCCCTCGAAATCAAGGAAATGGAGCAGATTTCGCAGGCTTTGCCGCAAGGGGTGGCCAAGGACTCGCTTCTACGCCGCAAGTATGTTCTCCCCTTTCTGCTGGCCTGCGTGATCCTGTTTTGCAACACAGCCACCGGCATCAATTCCATCATTGGGTACAACACCGAGATCCTGTTGCAGAGCGGCTTGCCCGACCTGCAGGCACATTGGGGGTACGTGCTGTTTACCCTTCTTAACTTCCTGATGACCCTCATCGGCATGACGCTGGTAGACCGCAAAGGGCGGAAATTCCTGCTGACGTTGGGCACCTCGGGCATCATGGTGAGCCTGGTGCTGGTCGGGATCCTGTTCCGGCAAACGGAAAAGAACAGGTACGACGCGCGCGAGACCATCCAGGCTCAGGTAGGTCCGCAGCAGGATTTGCAAGTGCGCTTCAACCGGGCGGACGCAAAACAACTGCTCCCGGCGGGCCGGTTTCGCTCGGATCAACTAGCCCTGACGGTGATCTACTCCTACGGCGGATTTGCCTCGGCGACGAGAACCCTGCGCGCGCCAGACGGCGAAGCGCCCATTACTGTCGACCGCCAGGGCAGCCTGCCTACGACCAAGGTGGAAGCTTTCTTCCGCGATCCGTTTGCTAACCTCGATGAAGCGCGGACGGCTCCGCTCAAAATTGAACACGCTTATATTGGCTTGCTGCCGGACGCGATGCACGGCTGGCTGGTGGCCTTGGGCTTGTACGGGTTTGTCACGTTTTACGCACTGGGGCCCGGAGTCTGCGTATGGCTGGCGCTATCGGAGTTGATGCCGACGCGCATCCGATCCAATGGGATGAGCATTGCCCTGGTCATCAACCAGATGGTGTCGACCACGCTGGCCGCCATCTTCTTGCCCGTGGTCGGTAAGTATGGCTATTCCATGATGTTTTTTCTATTCTGTGGCTTCACCCTGATTTACCTGTTGACCGCGGCCTTCTTCCTGCCGGAGACGAAGGGCAAGACGCTGGAGGAGATTGAAGCCCACTTTGCTGCTGCGTAGGATGCCTGGTCCGGAGTACATGACCGAATGAGTTTCTTTTTAGCTCTGGATGCGGGGGGCACGAAGACCGATTACGTGCTCGCCGATGAGACCCGTGAGCTGGCGCGGGTGCGCACAGGCACCATCAAGCGAATGCGCGTGGACGCGGGAACGGCGTGCCGGAACCTGGAATCTGCTCTGGCCGAACTGACCTCGCGCACCGACGTCTCGATGAAATCGGTGACTCGCACCTGCGTGGGAACCGCGGGCGAGACGGTTTCGCTGGTGACGGATTGGCTGCGCGAGTCGATCTCCGCCCGGGTGGGCGGGGCCCTTCTGATCCTGGGTGACGTGGAGATTGCCCTTGAGGCCGCGTTTCCCGGGCGCGCGGGCGTGCTCGCTCTGGCCGGAACAGGATCCAACGTCGTGGGCCGCACAGAGGCGGGAGATCTGATCTCCGCCGGAGGCTGGGGGCCGGCGCTGGCCGACCAGGGTTCGGGACACTTCATCGGCCTTGAAAGCCTGCGGGCCATCTTTTTGGCAAAGGACGAAGAGCGGGAAACCCTGCTGCTGCCCGCTGTGCTGGAATTCTGGAAACTGTCGTCGCTCGAGCACCTGGTCGAACATGCAAACCGCCTTCCGGCGCCCGACTTTTCCACCCTGACCGGAGTGGTTCTGAATTGTGCCGAACGAGGTGACGAAATTGCCTTGAATGTGTTGCGCAAGCAAGGGGAAGACCTTGCCTACCTGGTGCGCCTGGTCATCCGCAGGCTGCGACGGGCTTCGAGCGATGCAGGTTGGGCACCCCCGATGGCGTTTGCCGGCAGCATTCTTGAGAACGTTCCGCCGGTCCGTCAGGCGCTCATCGACGCGGTGCGCAAGGAATTTCCCGATACGCAAGCGCCGGAAAAAGGCGTGGTCGATCCCATCGACGGCGCACTGTGGCGGGCTCGAACGGGCAGCTATTCCTGAGGCAGCGAAGCGGCGGCGATATTCGTCATTAGCACAGATACAAATTCCGCTCAGAGCTTGTGACTTTTTCGATTTTGCGGTCATAATTTGTGGCCGGAAAGCTGTGCAGGGCATCGGTCAGCAAGCATCGCCGAGGTCCTTCGACTCCGCGCCAGAGGCGCTCCGCTCAGCGATGACGCCTTTGTCTAGGGGTGGAGAAAAACCCCCTCAGTGGCTGAAGCCGCCTTCTTGTTCGATTTGACGGCGGGGCTGAAGAGTCTGCCTGCGAACCGATGGTTCCATAAAGATCAGTTGCCGGTTCAGGAAACCGCAGATCCACTTCGCTACGCTTCGGTCGGGACGACAATTTTGTGGGGTAGGCGAAAGCTGTTTTTCCATGAAAGAGACGGATCAAGGCAAAAAAGTCACAGGCTCTCCGGCCGAGACGACAATTCTGTCGGCCGGCGAAAGCTGTTTTTCCATGAAGCAGACTGCAGCGGATATGATGAGGGTCTACCGTCATGGCTCTCCACCGCCGGGATACCAGCGCATGGGATTTGCGATCGACCATCTCGACCACCTGGTTCTGACGGTCGCCGATATTGACGCCACTGTAGCTTTTTACACTTCCGCCCTCGGCATGGAGTTGATCACGTTCGGCGAGCGCAAGGCACTCCGCTT
>JBARKD010000425.1:0-2788 GCA_049800615.1 Acidobacteriaceae bacterium
GCCTCCAGCTTCGCCTTCAGTTGCTCGAACGCAACCTGCAATCCTCCCGCACCCTTCGGTTCGATGTACTCCGCCGCAACCTGCAACTCGCCGCGATCTTCATAAATCGTCACCCGCCCCCGCACCACCACCTGCATCCCATCCGCTGGACGAAAGCGCAGCAGCCGCGCCTTTGAACTGAACATCACCACCCGAATCTGCGCATTCCCATCTTTCAGCGTGAAATAAAGATGACCTGAATCTGGCGCCCGAAAATTCGAGATCTCCCCCTCCACCCACGCGTCGGAATACTCCCGCTCTACGTGTGTCCGCACCGCCGCCACCAGGGCGCGCACCGTCCACACCCGCCGCTCCGGCGGCTGAAACCTGAATCCGAGTTGATCAGATAAAGACATCGCAAAGGAGAAGTCTAGCAGCCCGTCATCGCTGGCTCCGTACGTGGACGGAATTTCCCCCGGCGCGGAAGAGACTCAATGTCGTCCTATTCTTTGGGAGGCGCTTTCGGGAGGCGCTTTCGGGTGGCGCAGCGGGTGGCGCTTTTGGGTGGCGCAGCGCTTCAGCGCTGCGATGATTGTGTCTTCCGGTCGCCGGCTTTAGCCGCTGGAGTTAGCTCGCCGGAGGAGCCGGGCGACCCATTTCTCGCGTCCTCTGCGAGAAGTGGGGCTTTTCGGTCGCCATGTTATCCCGGTGTTGTTCACAAGACAGAGTTGATACTGTGCCGCCCGGTCGACCTTACTTGTCCGACAGCAATCCGAAGACGCCAACGCCGGTGGTTGTTCCCACGTAGACCTTGCCGTTGATTACCAGCGGAGTGATGAACTTGTTGCCCGCCCCGAATTGATCGCGTTGGTTTGCCGCCTGGTTGGTGTTGTATATCTCCTGCAGATTGGAGGCGTTGTATGCATGCAGGACGGCTGGACTGGTATTCTCCGCCGCCCAGACAATACCATCCTTGCCGGCATTGCATGAGATGGTGGGATTGGTCCCGGGATATTCGAAGCTGGTGGTGGTTTTAGCCGCCGGTTTGCCTAACAGCCTGGCGTTGCTGAATTCAAAAGCAAGAATGGACTCACCCTCCGGCCCAAAATACAAGCGGTTGTTGAAGAAGGCGGGCATCGCCCACATTCCGCCCGGCAACACTCCCACCAGTGTCTGATAGATGTTATTTTTGCTTGAACTGAACCCTCCCATCGAAGTGCGATTCACCAGGTAGAGGTTCGAATCCTTGCCCGCCCCGGCAGCGAGATTCCAACTGGTGCCAGAGGAATCTTTGATCGGACCGACCAGAATAGCTCCGCCCGAGCCCAGGTCCGTGTCCTCGTTGCTTTCTTTCTGCCCGTTGTGCATCTCGAAATAGTCAGCGACAGCAAGGCCGCCTTTCGTGCTGAGCCGGATGAAAGCATTCCCATAGTCGCCGCTCTCGGGAACCCCGTTGGAATTTAAAGTGCTGTCGAAGGTGCCGTTACCATCGAGAAAAAAGATGTTGCCCAAAGTATCCGCCGTCAGTCCCGCGCCCGAGCCCCAGACCGCTCCTTCGTTTCCGTTTGGCGTGATATTGAGCACGGTCGTCTGCGTAAGCGTGGTGGCGTTGTAGCCCATGATCCAGCCCGTGTAGGGGCGTATGTCGCAGTGTGACGCCCACGTCAGATAAACTTCGCCGTTCAGCAGCAGCAGCCCCGAACGCTCTTTGTACTGTGCCGGATCAAAAACCACGTAACCGCCCGAGCTGTTGTCGCCAGTGCCCGGATATTTGGCGGTAATCTCGACCGGCCCCTTGTACAGTTCCGCGCCGGTTGTGGCATCGAGCGCATGCAGCCGCTGGTGATAGTCGCCGGAAGAATCCTTCGACATGGCGACTACATAGATCACACCATTCGATCCCGCAGGCCGGCTGATCACCGGCGTGGAGGTGATTCCGATTTCCGGCGTCACCTGGTCGCAACCCCGATCGTCAGACGTGGTCTCCCCCGATTGCAGCGTGCTGATCTGCCAGATCTTCGCCCCCGTGTCGGCGTCATAGGCATAAACCGAGTCATGTTCCGTAGCCACAATAAGAAGGTTATGCGTCCCGTTGCCCGGAACGGGCACCGCTGACAGGTACAGCGGCTCCGCGTCCACCAGTCCGTCCGCCGCCAGGGTGAACAACTTTCCAAACGAGGCGGAATTCACGTTGGTCAACGTAAGAGTGCTCTCCGCATAATTGGTTCCCGTGCGAGCATTGTTGTAATGATAGGTCAGTACTTCTTGCGAGATGGCGCAGGTACAACCCGCCGCAAGAAACCACACCGCGAGGACGGCGACTGAGCAAGGCCGGAGTTTGCATAGCTGCCAGAATGATAGCGAGGGGAGTGTCACGTCGAAACCTCCTGGTTATTCGTTCACCACTTTTTTGCGAGGCGGCGTTGAAGGTGTTGGTTGCACAATCAGGCGTGGAGGGACACTTTCAATCACGAAATAAGTAGGCCGGAAATAACTAAGCCAGAAATCGAGTAAGCCAGAATTTGAGTAAGCCAGATATTCAGTAGGCCAAGGCTAGAGTCGGCTGAAGATGCGCGCAAGTCACATTAGTACGTAGCGCAATGCCGAGAGTACGTAGCACGCCGAAGCTCGATGACTTTACAGGGTTCGCTGTAGCGGAAATGTTAACAATCAGAACGAAGCGACCTTGCGTTGTGACCGGAGACTTCATTTGCCGGCACGGGATTCGATGCTCCCTCTCTTTTCCCGTCCTTTCCTCTGTGAGCCCCTGTGTCCCCTTGCCTGCCCTGAGCGGAGCCGAAGGGTGTTT
>JBARKD010000426.1:0-20332 GCA_049800615.1 Acidobacteriaceae bacterium
TTCGCGAGCGCGGTTCACCAGGTCGAGCCGCTTCATCTCGTTAATGGCCGCGACCGCAGGCAGCAGGGTGATCGGGTGCGCTTCATACGTATGACCATGAGCGAAGAAATGATCTTCGAAGTATTCAGCAATCTTGCCCGTGGTCGCGCATAGGCCAAGCGGCACGTAGGCCGACGTAATGCCCTTGGCGGTACACAGGATGTCGGGCTTGACTCCCCAATTGTCCACGGCAAACCATTCCCCGGTCCGGCCCCAGCCTGACATGACTTCATCGGCAATCAACAAGACTCCGTGACGGGTACAGATCTCGCGCAGCTTCGGCATGTACTCCGGCGGAGGCACGAGTACGCCGTTCGTCCCCACCACGGGCTCTACGATCACTGCGGCCACATCGCCCTCATTCGAAATCATGTGCTCCAGGTAGTCGGCACAGGCGATCCCGCAGCTCGGATACGTATGCTTGATGGGGCATTTGTAACAGTTGACTTCCGGGGCAAACACAAAACCCCCGCCCTTCCCGCCCGGCTCCATGGACCAGCGGCGAGGATCGCCGGTCGCGGCAATAGAAGCCATCGTGGATCCGTGATACGACCGGTAACGGGAGATGATCTTGGTTTTGCCGGTGTACATGCGGGCAATCTTGAAAGCCGCTTCATTGGCCTCTGTGCCCGAAGTCGTGAAAAAGAATTTGTTCAGCCCTTCCGGCAACACGTCGAGCAGAAGCCGGCTCAACTCGACCCGCGCGTCCGTGGCAAACCCAGGCATGATGTAGGCCAGCTTGTTCGCCTGCTCTTCAATGGCCCGGATGACGGCCTGATTCTTGTGGCCCAGGTTGCAGCACATCAGCTGCGACGAGAAATCCAGGTAGCGCTTCCCGCTGCCGTCCGTAAAATAGCACCCTTCGGCATCGACCACGTGCAGGGGATTCCAGCCCTTCTGGTAGCGCCAGGTGCCGTAGTTCAGCTTCTTCGTCCACTCGGAAACTTCCTGGCTGGTCATCGTCACGTCGGTTACGGCTTCGCTCATTGAGGGTTTTTCCTTTACCAGTTACTTTATCGCGCCCAGTCCGCCCAGGCAGACATACTTCGTCTGCAGGTAATCATCGATGCCATACTTCGAGCCTTCGCGTCCATATCCGGACTCTTTCACACCCCCGAAGGGCGCCAGCTCGGTCGAGATCGCCCCTTCGTTGACGCCGACCAGCCCCGCCTCCAGCCGCGACGAAACGCGCATCACGCGTGCAAGATCGCGCGAGTAGAAATACGCGGCCAGGCCGAACGGAGTGGCATTGGCCGCCGCGATCGCTTCCTCTTCGTCGTGGAAACGAAACAGCGCAGCCACCGGCCCAAAGGTTTCTTCGCAAGCAAGGTCCATGGTCGCGTCGACGTCGGCCAGAACCGTAGGTTCGAAGAAATACCGGCCGAGCGCATGCCGCTTGCCGCCGATCAGTACGCGGGCTCCTCGGGCAGCGGCATTGGCGATGTGACGCTCTACCTTCTCCACCGCCTTCGCATTGATCAGCGGCCCGATGTCGGCATCGCCGCCGGCCCTTCCTACGCGCAAGGCCGAGACCGCCTGGACCACTTTTTCGCTGAACGAATCGTAGACCGCGGCGGCAACGTAGATGCGGTTGGCGCAGATGCAGGTCTGGCCCGCATTGCGAAACTTCGACGCCATGAGACCCTTCACCGCGGCCTCGATGTCGGCATCTTCAAACACCACGAACGGAGCGTTGCCGCCCAGCTCAAGCGAAAGGCGTTTGAGCGTGGAAGCGGATCCCCGCGCCAGATGCTTGCCCACAGGCGTCGATCCGGTAAACGATAGTTTGCGCACGCGCGTGTCCTGCAACCAGACATCGACGACGGAGGCCGCGCGCTCGCGGGAAGCAGGCACGACATTGATCACTCCAGCCGGAATGCCGGCCTCACTCGCCAGAAAAGCCAAGGCCAGCCCGGATAGCGGGGTATCCTCTGCCGGCTTGGCAACGACCGTGCAGCCGGCTGCCAAAGCGGGGGCAATCTTGCGGGCCAGCATGGCAATGGGAAAATTCCAGGGAGTAACGGCTGCGGCGACCCCAACCGGCTCTTTCGTCACAAGAATCCGGCGGCCAGAAACCGGTTCCGGAATCACGTCCCCGTAGATGCGCTTTGCTTCCTCGGCAAACCACTCCACGTAAGCCGCGCCATAAGCCACCTCTCCGCGGCTCTCGCTCAGCGGCTTGCCCTGCTCGAGCGAGATCAGCCGCGCCAGATCTTCCCCATGCTTCCGGATTTCGCTTAACCATGCCTGCAAATGCTGCGCCCGCTCTTTGGCCAACAGGGCACGCCAACCGGAGAACGCGCGATGCGCTGCATCGGCCGCAGCCTGTGCTTCCACAGCTCCACAGTCGGGCAGGTTTGCCAGAACGGCGCCGTCGGCGGGATCTTCCACGCGAAAGCAGCGGCCATCGCTCGAACCGACTCTCTGGTTGTCAATCCAGGCGTGGCTGACAATCAGCTCACTCGAGGCAAGTTGCAACATCGGACCCTCAATGGGCAGCGCCGGCAAGTTGTCCCAGTTCAGCGGCCACCGCGTTCAATCCATCTTCCAGGACTTCCAATGCCTGATGGAATTCCTCATCGGTAATCGTGAATGGCATGAGCAGGCGCACGACGTTGTCATACGTGCCTGCATTCAAAATCAACACCCCATGTTGCAGGCAATGTTGGATGAGCCTTTTTGCGCCTGCCGCGCTGGGTGCCCTGTTTCCATCCACAAACTCCATGGCTTGCATCGCGCCGATCCCGCGAACGTCGGCAATAAAGGGATGCTGGTGTTGCCATGCGCTCGCCCGCTCGCGAAATTGCTCGCCTAGCGAGCGGGCGCGCGCCAGTAAGGTCCCATCGGCAAATTCTTCGAACACCGCCAGCGCCGCGGCACAGCAAGCCGGATTGCCGCCGAATGTGCCACCCAGCCCGCCAGGACCGGGCGCATCCATGATTTCCGCCCGCCCGGTAATGGCCGCCAGTGGCATACCTCCGCCCAGCGACTTGGCAGTAATGATCACATCCGGTTCAATGCCGAAGTGCGTGCTGGCAAATAACTCGCCAGTGCGCCCAAAACCCGTCTGCACCTCATCGGCGATAAAGACGATACCGCGCTCGCGGCAAATCTGCGCCAGCTCGGGCAGAAATTTAACCGGCGGCACAATGAAACCGCCTTCGCCGAGGACCGGTTCCACCACGATGGCCGCCACCGACTCGGCAGCCACCACCCGGCGGAAAGTGTGGTCGAGCAACTCGCGTACCTGCGCAGCCGTCATCGATTCTTCATTGACTCCGCGGCCGGCCAACCGCGCACTCGCGGAAACGCCGAAGGGAATGCGATAAACATCGGCAAGGAACGGACCAAAGCCTGCCTTGTAGGGATGCGTTTTGCTGGTCAGCGACATGCCCAGCATGGTGCGTCCGTGGAAGCCATCTTCCACGCAAAGCACCGCGGGACGGCCGGTAAAGGCGCGCGCGATCTTCACCGCGTTCTCCACCGCTTCCGCGCCACTATTCACCAGGAAAGTCTTTTTGGCAAAGTTGCCGGGCGTGAGCTGGTTGAGCTTCTCCGCCACCTCCACGTAGCTTTCGTATCCAGTGACCTGGAAACAAAGATGGAGAAATGCATCCAGTTGAGCGCGAAGCCCACGCAGCACCCTTGGATTGCGGTGGCCCACGTTGCTGCAGCCAATGCCGCCACCCAGGTCGATGAAGCGATTGCCATCGACATCCTCGAGCATCGCGCCCTCGGCATGACGAACAAACAACGGCGTGGAAGCATAGACCCCGCGCGGGATGGCCTGTGACCGGCGGGCCGTCAGCGCGCGCGATTTGGGTCCCGGAATTTCTGTTTTCAGTCGAATCGCGGACATCATCTCAGTACCATCCAATCGGAGCTTCGTTCAGGTTAATATGCACCTGCTTGGTCTCGAGATATTCGTCGATGCCATGAATGCCCAATTCCCTGCCAAAGCCTGACTGCTTGAAACCACCCCAAGGCGCCTCTACATACGTAGGCTGCATATGATTCACCCAAACGATCCCGGCGCGAATGGCTTTGACCACTCGCAACGCGCGATAGATGTCGCGGGTCCAGACCGCCGCGCCCAGGCCGAACACTGTGTCGTTGGCGATCTTGACCGCCTCCCGTTCATCTTCGAAGGGAATGACCGCCGCTACCGGCCCAAAGATTTCTTCCCGCGCAATGCGGGCGGAATTATCCACGTCGTAGAAAATCGTCGGCTCCACATAATACCCACGGTTCAAGCCAGCCGGTCTGCCGCCGCCCAGCGCCAGCTTGGCTTCAGACTTTCCCAGCTCCTGATACGCCGTGACGCGCTCGAATTGTTTGCGGCTGACCAGTGGACCCATCTTCGTAGAGCGGTCGAGCGGCGGCCCCAGCTTGATGGTGCGTGCCTTCTCTGTCATCGCCTCGACAAATTTCGCATAGATAGACTTTTGCACCAGCACTCTGCTGCCCGCCGAGCACACCTCGCCCTGGTTGATGAATATGCCGAAAAGCGCGCCGTCGATGGCGGCTTCAAAATCGGCATCGGCAAAGAAGATATTGGGCGACTTGCCACCCAACTCGAGCGTCACGCGCTTGAGCGTGTCGGCCGCGGACTTCATGATCACTTTGCCTACCGCTGCCGATCCTGTGAAGGCGATCTTGTCTACGTGAGGATGGGCGACAATGGCCGCCCCTGCGCTTGCCCCGAGTCCGGTCACGACGTTGACTACGCCGGCAGGCACGCCGCATTCCTCCAGCCAGCCGGCCAGCTTCAACATGGTCAGCGGCGTTTGCTCGGCCGGCTTCAACACGCAGGTGCAGCCTGCGGCCAGCGCCGGCGCCAGCTTCCACGCGGCCATCCCAATGGGATAGTTCCAGGGAATGATCTGTCCCGCGACACCCACCGGTTCCTTCAATGACAAACTCAACGCGTTGTCGGGAACAGGATTTACCGAGCCCGAAACCTTGTTGGCCAGGCCGCCATAGTATTCGAAACAGCTAGCGGCGTCGGCTATGTCGTACTCCGCTTCCACGATGGGCTTGCCGCAATTGCGCGACTCCAATTCGGCCAGCGGCGCTGCTTCTTTCCGCAGTTTGTCCGCAATGCGAAACAGGATGCGGCCCCGATCCTGGGCCGTGGTCTGCGGCCAGCCGCCCTCGTCAAACGCGTGCCGGGCTGCGGCCACGGCGGCATCGATGTCGGCCGCACTGCCGTCCGGGATTGCGCCGATCACCTCTTCTGTCGAAGGATCGTAGACAGAAATTTGTTTGCCGGATGAGCCTTCCGTCCACTCCCCGTTGATGAACATCGGCTCACAACCGATCTGCGAGACGGTCATATCGATTCCTTTCCCCCACCCCACGGTGACCCTCTACCTGACGCCACCCACCAATGCAAGGGTGCCCCATCCTTCGCGTTCTTCGCGAAGGGTGGGATACTCGAGCGTTGACGTCTAGACCACAGGCGCCATCGTTTCCTGTTGGGCCTGGGCCAATGCCGGCGCCACTTGCTCAAAGGCCGAAAGATGCTTGTCTACATCGGCCATCGAGTGCGCCACAGAAATGGTCCACTGCTCATCCCACCAGTAAGGCTGCGCCATCACCCCACGGTTCAACATGCCGAACCAGTAGAGCCGCCATAAATCCGTATCCACCGCAAACCAGTCGCGATAATTGCGAATTTTGCGGCGATACAGCAGCATCGCTCCATTCGCCCCGGCGCTCTCAACGTAGGCTTCGAGGCTGGTCTTTTGCACGATCTGCTTATAACCCGAAACCAGGGCGTTGCTGATCTTACCAATGTGCTCATAGCCTGCGGGCGTAAGCACCTCGCGCAGGGTGGCCAGTCCAGCGGCCATGACCAGGGGATTGGTGGCATACGTCCCGGCATGAAAAACCTTATGCTGCGCGATCACATCCATCACTTCCCTGCTGGCCGCGAAAGCCGCCAGGGGGAAGCCGCCGCCGATCGATTTCGCCAGCGTGACCATATCGGCCTTGATGTTGAAGTACTCGCACGCTCCGCCGCGGCCCAGCTTGGCCCCCGTCTTGACTTCGTCGAAGATCAGCAGCGCGCCCTCGCGTGTGCATATTTCCCGCAAGCCTTCGAGGTAACCCGGCTCCGGCATACAGATGCCGATGTTCATCATGATGGGTTCGAGGATGATCGCAGCGATCTGGCCCGGATGCTCCCTGAAGTGACGATTGATCACCTTCAGGTCATTGAACTGTGCCACCAGCGTATTTTTGACCGTGTCGGCAGGGACCCCGCCGGATGCCGGCACCTGGTTGGGGAGGTCCGGATCACCCACCAGTTCGAGCTTCGGCTTCATGCTTACCAAAACAGAGTCGTGCACACCGTGGTAGCCGCCCTCCATCTTGATGATCTTGTCGCGGCCCGTGTAGCCGCGCGCGATGCGGATGGCATGCATCGTAACTTCCGTTCCGCTGCTGCCAAAGCGCACATGCTCTACCGGGAAACGCTGGCATATTTCTTCCGCCAGGTCATATTCCAGGCTGTGCGGCATGCCGTACATGGTTCCGGTTGCCAGCCGCTCCTGCACCGCAGCCACCACGGCCGGGTGGCAATGGCCGGCCATCAGGGCGCCAAAGCACAGGTTGAAATCGATATATTCGTTGCCGTCGGGATCGTGGATGTGGGTTCCCTT
The DNA here is from genome assembly GCA_049800615.1 of Acidobacteriaceae bacterium. GTDB lineage: Bacteria > Acidobacteriota > Terriglobia > Terriglobales > Acidobacteriaceae > PALSA-350. Next base: position 6,705 of record JBARKD010000426.1, read on the forward strand.
GGCGTTTTTCACAAACAGCGGCCAGGGCTCGTAACTGCGGAAGTTGCTGGCGACACCCAGCGGCATGCGCGGCTGAGCGCGCTTGTGGGCCGCTTTCGAACCAGGGGTACGTGCTTCAAATGTGGCGAGTTCCTTCTCCAGAAGGCGGTGCATGTCGATTCTTCCTTTGCCCAATGGGCTTTCAATGATGCGGCAGGCCGGGTGCGGCTGGACGAAGTTCTAGCGCGCGAAAAGAACGGAGTTGCGCTGCCGGCACAGCCGGGCTTCGCCACGGGCGTAGCGAACAAACCACCGCATCCGGCAGAACGTGCCGGCCAGGCGGGGTGCTGCGGAATTCGCGAAAGAGGACATGCGCTCTAAACCCTGGCTGCATTATATGTCGGCCAAAGCTCACAGGAAAGGCGTTGCCACCGGTAAATCCTTATAGTAAGTTCTGAAAATTAACCCGATCTGCACCAGGTCTCGTCCTACTCACACGATCCCGGCCGGGAACATCGGGTCCTCATCTGTCCCGGCTCGCCGAGGACCTTTCGCACGACTGTTGTGAGATTTTGAGATTGGTGGGTTGCTGGACAGGCTGCGGAAAAACGAGACGAAGCACCGAGCGAGGCGCCAGATGCTGTATCTCAGTATTAATTGCTGGCTACATTCCGTAGGTAGGTTGAGCCGCAAACCTCTTTTTCCGCAGCCTGTGAAGCCTTATTTGTTTCGTGCGAGAACTTTGACGACGCTGCTCGTATTTGCCCTAGCAGCCATACTTTCCGGCTGCCGGAAAGCCCCGCCCACGCTGAGCCTGCTGGTCTGGGAAGGTTATGCGGACCCCACGTTCATTCATGGCTTTGAAACCCAATGCCAATGCAAAGTAAGCGCCGCCTATATGGGGTCCAGCGACGAACTGGTGGCGAAGTTGCGCGGCGGGGCTGCTTCCAACTATGACGTGGTTTCGCCCTCGAGCGACGTGGCCACGATGCTCAGCCGCTCCGGACTGGTCGCTCCGCTCGACCTGAGCAAGGTTCCCAACTATGCCCGGCTTTCGCCAAATCTGACCTCCAGATCGCTCGTCAAGCAAAACGGCCAGGTTTATGGCGTCCCTCTTACCTGGGGACCGAATCCGCTGCTCTACGACACCACCGCCTTTGCCAAACCGCCGGCAACCTGGGCCGAGCTTTGGGACCCGAAATATGCGCACCAGCTTTCTTTCTGGGATGACCTTTCCACCATGTACATGGCGGCGCAGGTGCTTGGATTCGGAAGGAGCGACCCCGCGGCCATCTATAACCTTGACGATGCGCAACTCGAGCAGGTGAAGCAGAAGCTGATCGCGTTGAAGCCCAACATCCGCAAACTTTGGATCACGGGTGGCGAGCTGACCAACTTGTTTCAGAACCATGAGGTGATCGCGGCGATGGGTTGGCCGCTGGTGACGAACCAGCTGCACAAAAGCGGCATACCGGTGCAAGAGAAGATTCCCGCGGAGGGCACGACCGGCTGGATCGACCACCTGATGATCACATCCTCGAGCGATAACAAGGATCTTGCCTATCAGTTTGTGAATTATCTTGTCTCTGCCCAGGCGCAGAAACAGCTTAGCGACGTGACCGGATACATCCCGGCGAATCCGCAAGCGGCGGCCTTGATGACGCCGGAGCAACGCCATAATCTGCATCTGGACGACATCGATAACTATCAGCGGCAGATTGTCTTCTGGCAGGATGTGCCACGGCGGCCGAAATATACCGAGATCTGGAATGAGGTAAAGGCCAATCAGTGAGCAGCTTTCTGCGCATGGAAGGCGTGGGCAAACGCTTCGGCGAGCATACCGTACTCGAATCGGTTTCTCTCGATGTCGAACAGGGCGAGTTTCTCACTCTGCTGGGCGAGAGTGGTTCGGGCAAAACCACGCTGCTGCGCATTCTGGCGGGATTCGAGCAGCCCACAGCGGGACGCGTCTTGCTCGAAGACCAGCGTCTCGATAGCCTCCCTCCGCACCGCCGCCCCATCCATACTGTCTTTCAGAGCTATGCGCTCTTTCCTCACATGACAGTTTCCAGCAACGTGGCCTATGGTCTACGCGTCCGTGGATGCCCGCGCGCGGAAATTGGCGCCCGCGTCGCCCAGGCCTTGGAGAAGGTCCATATGGATCGCTATACGGAACACTACCCGCGGCAAATCAGCGGAGGGCAGAAGCAGCGCGTTGCCCTGGCGCGTGCGCTGGTCAATCGTCCCCGGATGCTGTTACTGGACGAACCGCTGTCGGCGCTGGATGCAAACCTTCGCCTCGAAATGCAGCGTGAACTGAAGTCCCTGCAGCGCGAAGTCGGCATCACTTTTATCTTTGTGACCCACGACCAGGCTGAGGCGCTGGCGATTTCGGACCGGGTCGTGCTGCTGCACCGGGGCAGGATAGAGCAGTGCGGCACGCCGCGCGACATCTACACGAATCCCCGCACCGTCTACGCCGCTTCCTTTCTCGGCAGGAGCAACCTGGTTGAGGGAACGGTTCGGGACGGCGTTGCAGACTGCGGCCCATTTTCCGCGCCTGTGACCCTTTCGGACGGCCTGGCTACTTTTTCCCTGCGCCCGGAATGCATTGCGCCCTCCTGCCAGGCAACCGGCGACAGCCTGGTGCAATTTGCCGCAGACGTGGTAGCAGAACAATTTCACGGGGCTGATTCGCTTCTGACATTGCGATGTGCCAACGGCCTGGAGTTGCGTGCGCGGTTCGCCGGCCCGCATCACGGCCGCTTTGCCTTTCACTCGCAAGACCTGGTCCCGCTGGAGTGTGAGTAGGATGGGCCGCAGCCGTGCATGGCTGGTGACACTGCCATCCCTCGCCTGGATAGCCCTGTTCCTCCTGGTCCCCTACTGCCTGCTCTTCTGTTACAGCTTCTGGAGCCTGGATGCCAACCAGCAGGTGGTTCGCAATCTAAACCTGGCGAATTACCTGCACCTGATCCGCACGCCCCTCTATTTGACCGTAATCCTTCGTTCGATGAGGATCGCCTTTTCCGTTGTTGGACTCGCGCTGCTCATCGGGTACCCGCTGGCCTGCTTCCTGGTCTTCTGCGCCGGTAAATACCGGCGGATGCTTTACCAGGCGGTCATCATCCCGCTCTGGGTCAGCTACCTGGTCCGCGCCTATGCCTGGAAAGTCATCTTTGGCAACGAAGGCGTGATGAATACCCTATTGCTCTGGTGCCATGCAACCCGTCACCCGCTGGGCTTTCTTCTCTACAGCCCGTTTGCTGTCATCGTTACGCTTACCCATATATATGTGCCCTTTGTGGTGCTGCCCCTGGTCGCATCTCTGGAAAAGATCCCCAGGGAATTACTCGAGTCTTCACAGGATTTGGGAGCGACCTCCTGGCAGACTTTTGCCCGTGTAATCCTTCCTCTTTCGCTGCCTGGCGTTCTGTCCGGCGCAACCTTTGCGTTTTTGCTCAGTTTCGGTGACTTTCTCGCCCCGTTGCTATTGGGTGGACCCAGCAGCGTCATGATCGCCAATATCGTAGCCAATCTTTTCGGCGCGGATTACAACTGGCCGCTGGGAGCAGCCGTTGCCGTGGTGATCCTGCTCATGGTGCTGGTCATCCTCACCATCACGCAGCGGCTGGAACGACGCTGGAGGACGGCGTGACCATCGGCCGTCGATTCATTTCCTTCTACGCCGGCGCTGCGTACGCCTTCCTGTATCTGCCCATCGTGGTGCTGGTGGTCTACTCCTTTAACCGCGACGGCGTGGGTGGCTTTCCCCCACGGCACTGGACGTTGGATTGGTACCGCACCCTGTTCAGCGACTCCGCCATGTGGACATCGGTGAGCAACAGCTTGATCGTAGCCTTTGCCACCGTGGTGCTGTCGATGCTCATTGGTTTTCCCGCTGCCTATGCACTCGACCGCTATTCCTTTCCCGGAAAAGCCGCGTTTCAACGACTCATCCTGCTGCCGCTGATCGTGCCCGGAGTAATCACGGGGATTTCGCTGCTCCTGCTCACCGTGACGGGCGGATTCCGTCTCAGCCTCATGACGGTGACCTTCGGCCATGCGACAGCTTTGACGGCGGTCGCCGCAACCGAGATCTTCGCCGGCTTTGCCAAGCTGGACAGATCTCTGGAAGAGGCTTCCGCCGACCTCGGCGCCGGAAGGCTGCAGACACTGTGGCATATTGTGCTGCCCGGCTTGCGCACCTCCCTGCTTGGCACGGCGCTCCTGGTCTTCACTCTTTCCATGGACGAAATTGCCGTGACGTTCTTTCTCATCGGCCGGGAGAACACGCTGCCGCTGGAGATCTGGTCACGCCTGCGGCGTGGCGCCACGCCGGAAATGAATGCCATCGCCACCCTCGTCTTCCTTTTTTCCGTGGTAACCATCTTCCTGTCACAGTGGCTGATGACTGGGAATGACATGGATAGGATCAAACCGTGAGCCTGACCGATAAAGAACTGGGCATGCATCGCCGCATTACCCGCCGCGACTTTATGAATGGCGCGGCAATGACGGTCGCTTCCGCAATCACGCCGCACTCATTCGCGCAGGAGTCCACGCAGGAATTGATGGAGCGGCAAAACCGCCCCGGCTACGATCCGCCCGCGACCCAGGAAATGCGCGGCAGCCATCCGGGAGCCTTCGAAGCAGCCCATCGCCTGCGCGATCGCACTTTCTGGGCCACCGCGGGAGAACCGGAAAATACAGGCGAAATGTACGACCTGGTGGTCGTGGGTGGAGGCATCAGTGGCCTGGCATCTGCCCGCTTCTTTCATCAGGCTGCCGGCAGAGCTGCTCGCGTGCTGATCCTCGAAAACCACGATGACTTCGGCGGACACGCAAAGCGCAATGAGTTTCAGGTCGGCAAGACCTTCATGTTGGGCTTTGGAGGAACATTCTCTATCGAGAGCCCAGCCCCCTACAGTCCTGTAGCGCAGAAGGTGATCCGCGACCTGGGTATTGACGTTTCCTCGTATTCCAGGCATCTGGATGAGAAGCCATTCGATTCTCTCGGCCTGGAGAGGAGATATTTCTTCGATCGGGAAACGTTTGGCGCCGACCGGCTTGCGCTCCACCCTTCCGATTGGAAGGACGAGAAGATGTGGCGCGAATTTTCCGCGCAAGCTCCCTTGACCGACAAGGCCAAAACCGACCTGAAACGCCTCTATGCGCTGAACGAAGATTTGTTGCCGGGCCTCTCTTCCGATCAAAAGAAGGCCAGGCTCGCGCGTGTAAGTTATTCCGATTACCTCACCACCATGGTTAAGGTTGACGCCCAGGTCGTGACCCTCCTGGACCCGGAACAGAAATCGCTCTACGGCGTTGGCATCGATGCCATCTCCGCCCAGGATGCATGGGGCTTGGATATGCCTGGTTTCGCGGGCCTGAAGCTCGAGCCCGGTCCCGGCCCCGGAATGGGTCGTGATGCTATCCCCAACGAGGAAGCCGAAAAGTACTTCTTTCACTTTCCCGACGGAAACGCATCCATTGCGCGGCTCCTGGTGCGTTCCCTGATTCCCCAGGCGGTACCGGGGAAGTCGTCAGAGGACATTGTCACTTCTCAGGTTCGCTATGACCGGCTTGATCAACCAGCCAACCAGACTCGCATTCGTTTGAACAGCACGGTGGTCCGCGTACAGCACCTGGGGGATCCGTCCTCGGCAAAAGAGGTAGAGGTCACGTATACGCAGCAAGGACGTTTGTATACCGTTAAAGCGAGCCATTGCGTGCTGGCCTGCTGGCATCAGGTGATTCCCCTGCTGGCCACCGGCTTGCCCGCTGCGCAGATCGCGAGTTTGAAATCCGCGGAGAAGGTGCCGCTGGTCTACAGCAATGTGGCTCTGCGCAATTGGCAAAGCTTCGTCAAGCTGAAAACCCGCAGCATTACCGCGCCTGGATCGTATTTCACTGATTTCGGTCTCGACCGCCGCGTCAGTATTGGTAACTATCACTGCACGAAGCGGCCGGAGGAGCCTATCGTGCTCACCATGGAGCGATATCCCTGCGCGGCTGGACATCCGGCGCGGCAACAGCACCTGGCCGGGCGGTGGGATCTATACAACACCTCGTTCGAGACCTTCGAGCGAAAGACCAGGGAGCTGCTTGCCCGCAGCCTTGGTTCCGGGGGATTCGATCCGGCCGAGGACATCACCGCCATCACCGTCAACCGATGGCCCCACGGCTACGCTTATCAATACAATTCTCTCTGGGACCCCTTTTGGTTAGAGGGTGGTCCACTCCCCTGTGTAGAAGCACGAAAACCCTTTGGACGCATTGCCATCGCGAATGCCGATGCCGACGCCTACGCCTACACGGATTGTGCAATCAACCAGGCCTTCAGGGCGGTCAACGACCTGAAGATTTGAAGCCACCGGGAGGGTATGACGGCAGGTCTCCACTTCGCCTGAAAAAATTCGACTACGTCACAACCGCCGGATGCCCGGGCCATGCTTTGCCGCGCGAGACAACGCCCGCCAGGATGAGATAAAGCAGCAGACCGATCGGTCCGAAAAGAAACGTCAGCACGAGGCAAGGAACCACCAGCCAAAAAGGAACGTGATTGCGCCTCGCATCCCTCACCTGCCAGCTCCCGATAAAAAGATCGAACGCCAGGTAGTGTACCCATCCCGCAACCACCAGCCAGCGATCGGTAAACAAAAGCATCACCCCGCTGAGAGAACCGAATCCCCCTTTGTGGCCGCCCCAGTGGGTCAGGATCAGCGCCAGGTACACACCAGACAGCAGTGCCGGCACCAGCAAACCGGTAATCAACGAGGAGACAATGCGCGACGCACGGGCTGACCAACCCGTCGCCACCAGCAGGACCCAGCCGGCCAGCGCCGTGCTGTTGCAAAGTCGAAATAACGCATCTGACGTCATCGAACGCCTTTCTCAGTGCGAACTGTGTTCCGGATTCGGCTGCTATAGATCGCACTCATGGTAACAAGCGTGATTGCCAGCCACGCCCCGAAGCTCTGGAAGGTAGTGCCATCCGGCTGTGCAATCGACTGGCCGCGAAATGCCTGCCACAAAACCAATCCGAAGATCCCGAGATAACTTGCGCCTGCCGTAAAAATGAGATTCCGCTGCGTCCGTTCGTCGAGACGGGACCGGCGCCTCATCCACCAGGCCAGCAGCGGCAAAACCTGCAAGCCGTGCATGCCTACAAAATGCGCGATGCGCAGGTCGCCATGATCGGCGCTCCATTCAGTCCCTGGTAAACCCCGTCCCCCATCCGGGCCCCCTACCGTGTGGGCCCCCACAATCGGGAGCTTGCCCGTCGCACGCGCCTCCGCCAATTGCCCTGAGTTTGGGAAAGTCATCAGGGCGCCGGAGCCCGTTCCGATCACGGCCAGGACCATTCCCAGCCGCAGGGACCATCCCCACGCGCTACCGGCAAATGGCTGACGGAAGAGGACGACCGTGAGCAACAACATAGCGATCCAGATACATGCGATGCTCACTCCCATGACTTCAAAGACTGCCCCATCAAATTTGCTGGAGAAATTGAAGTGACTGCTCGTGCCTCGCGCCGCCTGCATGTCGATGAGCACGATCTCGATCAACAGTGCCATGGCCAGGATGAAATCCAAAGCCCGCCGGATTCGTGGCCAGATGCGCGCTGACGCGATACAGAAGGCAAAGCTCCATGCCGCGATCATGGTGGAGACAGCGAACTTCAAAGGCTTCAGCCATGCCGGAGCCCCGGTGATCACGCGACGGTCCACGATCAGCCCCAACGCGCAGAACACCAGGTCCGCTGCCATGACGAATCCCAATACCGTCAATCCGGGCGCGGCGGCATATCCCATGGTGGCGATTCGCTTCCAACGCGCTCTCTGTGTTTCCATGTGAAAGAGATTAACATATATGTTAATTGGATTCACATTCGTATAAAATAAAACCACACGTGACCGCTTCCAGAAAACCGGCCTATCACCATGGAGACCTGCGTGGCGCCCTGATGCGCACCGCGCTGTTACTGATTGAGCAGCATGGCGTCCAGGGCCTTGCCCTTAGCGATGCCGCTCGTCTTAGCGGCGTGAGCGTGGCCGCTCCGTACCGCCATTTCAAAGACAAGGAAGCGCTTTTAGCGGATATTGCCACGGAGGGCTTTGCTTTGTTCCGCAATGCATTGGCGCGGGCGATGGAAAGTCATCCTGGAGACGGCGTGAAGCGCCTGGTGGAAATGGGAGTCGCCTACGTGGAGTTTGCCCTTGACCACCCGTCCCACTTCAAAGTGATGTGGGAGGGCGTCGTCCCCAAAGACAAATATCCGCAGTTGCGCCAGGCTGCTCATCAGGCATACCTGTTACTGCAACAGGCTGTTCTGGATCTGCTCCCGAAATCTTCGCCTGCCCGGCAACAGGCCCTGATCGTCGCCGCGTGGAGCATAGCCCACGGCTACGCAACCCTGGCGCTCGGGCGGGAACTGGAAGTGGTCACGAAGCAAAAAATCGACAAGAAACTGCTGCGCCAGTCGCTCCACCTTCTGGTCGATCAATTTGCCGCAGACTGAAAATCGGTCCCGGTTCCACTCTTCCGGCGCCCAACCACTCCCTCAGGCCCGCATTTTCTTCATATATTGGGCATCGACCTTCAGCGCTTCCATGATCGGCCCCTGGAACTCCTCCTGCTCCACGAAGGCGTGGCGGACATGACCGGCCGCTGCCGCGGCGGCGAAGATGGGAGCATAGTCGATCGAGCCAGTGCCCAGTGGCACAGAGGGCGGTTTGTTGTTCTTGAAGTCCTTGATGTGAAGCATCACGATCCGTGTCGGATACTCTTTCAGGTAGTGAACCGGATCCTGACCGCCAACAATCACCCAGCCGCAATCAAGTTCGAAGCTCACCTTCTTGGGGTCGGTATTCTTCAGCAGCACATCGTAGGGCAAAACGCCATCAATGGCTCCAAACTCGGCGTAGTGATTGTGATAGGCGAAGCGCATGCCGGCGGCCTCTACCTTGGTCGCCACCTGGTTGAACTGATCCGCACTCCAGCGCCAATCGTCCAGCGAGAGCGGGCCCTTGACCCCTTCCTGCTGATGCATCGGCGAGGAGCACACCACGTATCCCGTGCCCAGAGACTTACAAAAGGGCAGGATTTCGTCCAGGTGCTGGCGCAGCAGGATCAGCGGATAATGGGCGCTGACGCAGCGCAGGCCGGCTGCCTGCATCGCGGACTTCACCTGTTCCACGGGCATGTTGAAGAAGCCCGCGGCCTCGACTTCCTTGTAGCCAAGCGCGGCAATCTGCTTCAGGGTGCCGGCATAGTCGGTCGGCAGCAGAGTGCGCACGGAGTAAAGTTGCAGGCCAATGGGCAGCCCCAAAGAAGCAGCACGGCTCTGGCCAGTGGCATACAAAGCAGCGGCGGCGGATCCGGCGCTCAGGAAAGTACGTCTCGACATCGGCATGCGCGTTCCTCCAAGAACGGGGCTATGGAACAGGGCTGTGGAACAGGACTCAGAAACAGGGCCATGGTACTACTCCATGAACCAGCCATGAGTCACCATGATCGACTGGCCGCTCAGCGCCAAACCCTTCTGTTCGGCAAGAAATACGGCCGCTTCTCCGATTTCCTCGACCGAGGTAAATTGTTGGTCGAGCGTGTCTTTCAGCATGACTTTCTCGACAACTTCCTGCGCCGGGATATTCAGGATTTTGGCTTGTTCCGGGATTTGTTTTTCCACCAGCGGGGTTCGCACAAACCCTGGGCATATCACATTGGCGCGCACTCCGTAAGGCGCTCCCTCCTTGGCCACGGTGCGGCACAGCCCGAGAAGGCCGTGTTTGGCTGTCACGTAGGGCGCCTTGAGCACAGAGGCCAGCTTGGAATGGACCGACCCCATATAAAGGATCGTGCCTCCTTTACCGGAACGGTACATATGCCGCAGGCAGGCACGCGTAGTCAGGAACGCTCCATCGAGGTGGACCGAGAGTAGCCGTTTCCAGTCATCGTAGGCCAGCTCGTGAATCGCACCAATCACCTGGTTTCCCGCGTTGCTCAAAAGAATATCGACGCCGCCGTATTCCCGAATGGCTCTCACCACCGCCGAGCCAACAGCCTCTTCGTCGGTTACATCCGCGGCAAGCCCCAGCATCGGGCCGCGGGTAGTGGCGGCGATTTCTTCGGCTGCGGACTGCGGTTGAGTATGTTTCAGATCGACGATCACCACCCTCGCGCCCTCGGCCGAGAAGCGTTGGGCAAGGCCGCGGCCGATCCCGGAAGCGCCGCCCGTCACGATGGCTGTCTTTCCCTGCAAACGCATCAACTCACCCCGGGACCGGTTCACCGAAACAAACGCAAAGTGTACTAACAACAAACCGTGCCGTGCAATCCGGGCAGGCTTCCCGTGTATCTTGGATGGTGGATTGTTTTAGGGGGTCATCGCGATGATGAACAAGTCCAATCATTTTCCCGAAATGCTCGAAGTAGCGCAGACGCATCCGCCCTCACGAAAACTGGATCTTCCGGCTCTGCTGGAGCAACAGTTCACGGAAACGGGACTGCGGGAAATGATCAGGCCCGGAATGAGGCTTGCCGTGGGCGTGGGCAGCCGCGGAATCACCAATCTCAAGGAGATCGCAAGCGCGGCCCTGGGTGTCCTGATCAAGGCGGGCGCAAAGCCCTTTATCGTGCCCGCCATGGGTAGCCATGGCGGAGCCACGCCGGAGGGGCAGATTGAAATGCTGGCAAGCTACGGTGTCACTACCCAGAGCATGGGCGTTCCCATCGAAGCCGGCATGGAGGTCAAAAAGATTGGTACCGCCTTTGGCGAGGTGGATGTCGTTTTCAGTTCGTCTGCGCTGGCCGCCGATGGTGTGGTCGTGCTCAATCGGGTGAAACCGCACACCGATTTCCGCGGCACCCTGGGCAGCGGCATCCAGAAAATGATGGTGATCGGCTTCGGCAAGCAAGTGGGCGCAAACAACGCTCACCGCACCGCCGCCCATCGGGGATATGAGGTGGTGCTGCGCGAGTTTGCCCAAACCATTCTCGGCGCCGCTCCCATTTTTTGTGGAATCGCACTGGTGGAAGATCAGCATCATCAGACAGCCGAGATCCAGGTAATCCGGCCGGAGAATATTGTTCGCGAAGAGGGCCGGCTTTTTGCAAGAGCGCAGTCGCTGCTGGCGCGCCTGCCCATCGAGGATATCGATCTATTGATTGTCGATCGTATGGGAAAAGACATCAGCGGGTCCGGCATGGATACTAATGTGATCGGCCGTGACATAAATGGATACACCTCGGCATTGCACCCCGAAGGCTCGATTACACCGCGGGTCGCTCGCATCTTTGTCCGCGACCTGACCCCGGCAAGTAGTGGCAACGGCCAGGGAATCGGCATGGCGGACTTTACGACCGCCCGCCTCGTGAAGTCGCTCAACCTGCAATACACCTACATGAATGCGTTGACGTCGCTGGGCATTTTGCCGGCAAAAATTCCCATCTATTTCGAAAGCGATCGCGACGCAATCCAGGCCGCATTGGCTTCGCTCGCTGCGCCCGATACGGAAAAGCTGCGCGTGGTGCGGATTGCCGATACCCTGAACCTGGACCGCTTCCTCGCTTCGGCGTCCTGTGTCGCGGCGCTCAACGGACGGCCAGGCGTTACCGCCGCAAAGCAACCCGGCAGGATGGAATTCGACTCCGCGGACAATCTGCTGCCCTTCTAGTCGCCTGTCGCAGAGAAGACGTTAGTAAAGCAAATGAATTGTCATCTCGACCGAAGCGTACCCGGATTTCCTGTCACGCTGCGCCGGACACGTCCACGTATGCGCCTTTCCGTTAAAGAAAGGCGCATGAAGCTCGCCAACGCCACTAACCTCAACGGGAAATCCGGGGTAGCGAAGTGGAGAGATCTGCTGTTTCCTTCCCCAACTCCGATCCTCTCAATCAGTAACGCTTTCTCTGAGACACGCCACTAGTCCCGCACAACCAATGAGAAACAGCAATGGTAGCCTGAAGCTTTCTTCATGATAACTTGCTTAGTCTTCCCCTTCGAGGCTGACTGCTTCGCACTACTTAACATTGCGCAAAGCCTTCATTTACACGGCTAAATCCGCTACTTGCTTTCAGCCAAAACAGCGCTCCAGCCCGAGGATGCAATCCCCAAGTCATACTTGGGCTTGTTAACTATTTCTGAATGTCCTTTTCTCGTGCGAGAGTGAATCTGCGCGGCCACAATTTTCCTTTTCCCCCCTGCGTCGTTGTTACGCGCAAAGACTCTTTCTCGCGGGCTTCGATTTGAGTGCGTGTGTAGCGAGCTGCTGTGACCCGTCACAGCGCCCGAAAACGAATTCATCTGGAAAGGGAGCGATGGAACCAATAAACAGCACACACGACAGTCTTCAGGTAACGCTTCGTGACCTCGTTTCACCGCTGTTTCGCCGCTGGCGGGTGCTCCTCGGCACATTTCTTTGCGTCTTCACAGTCGTGGCCGGAACTGGCTTTTTGCGATTGCACAGATATCAATCGCAGATGACCATTTCGATCAAAAGCGCGCAGCCCGGTCCTGCGCTTTTGGCCGCAGGAAAAAACCAGGCAGACACAACTTACGTGAGTGAAGAAGAGCTGCAGTCCCGGGCCGCTTTGTTCAAGAGCCGCGACCTGCTGGAAAAGGTCGTCATCGCCAACAGCCTGCAACAGATGCGTGCCACCTTTGCGCATCCCCACCCAACGCAGAGCGATGCAGTCGCAAGTGCGGTGCGAACTCTGGCCGGGGAGATCAACATCAAGGTTTCCCCTAAGAGCAACCTGGTCGAGGTCAGTTACAGCTCGCCCGATCCTGCCTTGGCCTACAACGTGCTGAATAGTCTCGGCAGCTTCTACATCGCCATACACGGCGCAGTGCAGCCGCGGACGACCAGGGCGGACGGGACCACACTCGACAGGTCAGGGCTCGACAAGTCAGGGCTCAACCGGCCGGCGCTGGCGGACCCGGCCAAAGCAGAACAGCGAGACTATCTGCTCTATCTTTCCCAACAATTGCAGCCGAAGACGACCAGGCCAACGACGGAAGTCTCGCTGGTGGTGCCACCCGCCATACCGGTGCTGCCTGCTTATGGTGCGGGCCCGATCCTGCTGTTAGCGTTCATTCTCGCATCGGTTTCCGCATGTCTGGCGGGATACCTCATGAGCTGTTTCGATCCCTTCTTCCATACCCCGGATGACGTGGCCTGCATATTGGGGATTCCGGTTGTCGAGGCGGTCCCGAAGAAAGCGGGGTGAGTTATGGTGCTGGACTACTACAAACTGCGGGAACAACCTTTCGGAGCGACGCCTGATCCGCGGTTCTTGTTTTCGAGCCGCACTCACCGCGAGGCCCTGGCATCTCTGCTCTATGGCATAGACGCCGGATGCGGTTTTCTCGCGCTGATCGCAGCCCCGGGGTTGGGAAAGACCACCTTGCTGTTTCGCCTGATGCATCAACTGCAGGAAAAGGCCAGGACAATATTCTTCTCCCAAACCGTCTCCACTCCCATGGACCTTTTAGGCGGCTTGATGACGGGCCTGGGCGTCCGGGATACGCAAGGCAGCCTGGTTGAACTGCAATTACGGCTGAAGGAAGAACTGGTGGGGCAGGCACGACAGGGGAGGCGTGTGGTTCTGGCCCTCGATGAGGCACAGAATCTGAACGGGCC
>JBARKD010000427.1:0-3778 GCA_049800615.1 Acidobacteriaceae bacterium
TGCTGGGCTCCGGATTTCGCGATCAGGAGGGGCAACATGTTTGCTGGCGCGATCTCGACTTCCGTCAGAGTCACGTTCGGGTCACCGCCAAGGCTCTGTGGGACTTTCGGCCGAAGAACTGGGAGGAGCGAGTTGTACCGCTGCCCTCAGCTCTCATCGACCAGTTGCGGCGATTGAAAGAGACACGCAATGCTTTACCGGCGCAATTGGTGTTTCCCAATAAACGTGGAAATCCCAACAGCGAGAACGACACGATTGTGAAGCGGGTCGCCGACCGGGCGAAGTTGAATTGTGGACAGTGCGTTACGAAGCACGGCAACAAGTGCGCTGAAGGGCCGTACTGCCAGCACTTTTTCCTGCACAAGTTCCGCCACACATTTGCCACCGAGCACCTGCGCCACGGTGTGGACATCCGCACGCTTCAGACGTGGATGGGCCATCGCGACATCAAATCGACCATGGTTTATCTGAAGGGGGTGCAATCTAAAGACGCTTTGGCAAAAGTGAACGCAGGAGCCCTGGCGGGGTATGTTGCCTGATCAGGTGCAATTGAATCTGACTCTTAGGCTATGCTGGTTTCCTAATCATGAAGCGAAAACATCCTGAATTGCCGGACCGCTATGACGCGTTCTTGCAGGAACTGAAGGAGCGGATCCGCAGCGCGCAAGTGCGCGCCGCTTTGTCCGTCAATCGGGAACTCGTATTGCTCTATTGGGGCATCGGCAGAGACATTCTTAGCCGTCAGCAATCGGAAGGGTGGGGAGCAAAGGTCGTCGACAGGCTGGCTCATGACCTCCTCAAAGCCTTTCCGGGCATGACTGGTTTTGGCGCGCGAAACCTCAAATATATGCGGGCTTTCGCTGAAGCCTACCCCGACCAGCAATTTGTGCAACAGGTCGTTGCACAATTGCCTTGGGGCCACAATGTTCGGATTCTTGAAATGGTCAAGGCCCCGGCGGAACGGGAATGGTATATACGGCAGGCTGTCGAGAGTGGCTGGACGCGGAATGTCCTTGTCCATCAAATTGAGGGTGACGTTCACCGCAGGCAGGGCCGGGCAGTCACGAACTTTCAGCGAACGCTCCCGGCTCCGCAATCAGAACTGGCCCAGGAACTCCTCAAAGACCCCTATAACTTCGATTTTCTGACGCTCGGGACAGAGATGCTGGAGCGTGATTTGGAACGCGGTCTGATCGACCATCTCCGCGACTTAATTTTGGAACTCGGTAAGGGATTTGCATTCGTCGGAAACCAGTACCATCTGGAAATCGGCGGGCAAGACTATTTTCTCGATCTGCTTTTTTATCATCTGCGCCTTCGATGCTATGTCGCGATCGACCTGAAAATTGAAGAGTTCAGGCCCGAATTCGCCGGCAAAATGAATTTCTATCTGTCGGCCGTGGATGACCTCTTGCGCCATGTCGATGACACTCCCAGCATCGGCCTGATTCTCTGCAAGGAAAAGAACAGAATTGTGGTTGAGTATGCACTCCGGGACACGGGTAAGCCGATGGGAGTGGCACAGTACCGATTGACCGAATCGCTTCCAAAACGCTTGCAGTCCGAATTGCCCACGAACGACGATCTCGCGCGCGAGTTGCCCCGGTTCAACCTCGTGACCATGCGGATTCGGCTGGAACGGGCGTTGCAGGCTATCGCCGAGAAACGGGGCTTGTCGACGAAAGTGGTCGGCATTGCGGCCTTGACGCGAGCACTCACGAGCGCGAATGCATTGTCGACAGAAGTGGTCGTGGATTTGCGAACCGTATCGGCGGTCCTGAATTCAGCAGTTCACGGTCAGGAGATCAAAGCCGACGAGGCTCAAACGGCGTTGCAACTTGGAAACTCTGTGTTGTCTCGGTTGGAAGGCAATGACTGACGCGCGTCTCGGCAACTACGATGTTCGTCGATTGAGGCCAGTCACCTGAATCCAAAGAAGCATCGTCAGGTTAGAGGGTCGATGTACTCGTAATTCCTGACAAACTCGGACGAAACGGGCATGTTGTCTTGGTCCAGTGGAATCGCGATGAACGTTACATCCTGGTCCAAAATCAGCCAGAGAAGCCTATATAGAGTAGCCGTTATACGCTTTTCACAGTTTTCCTGCTCAGCGAGTATCTGGTCCTCGGCTCCAGGTATTCCCATCCTCACGCCGCAGAGCGTCACCGAGTTTTCGGCTGCCGACCGCGTCGGGTGAGCAAGCTCAGTCAGCAATCCATAGTCGCGACCCAGCGTTGGTTCACGGTGCCCCCGCCCAACAGCGAAATCTATGAGAACGCCAATCCTAGCAGACCACGATTTGTCCTTTCCCGCGAACCATCGCGTGGCCCTGTTTTCATGCAAACTCAGCCGAAAGTCGTGAGCGAGATTCCACGTTTCTTCAAACCCTCTCGCTACCACGTGGAAGCCGTCTTCTAGATCGTTAATCTGCACGAGATGCAACATAGAGCGATGCAGAGACGAGGCACGGAGGAGAAGCAAGAGAACGGCTGACAGTTGGCTGTTTTTGTGAAAGCGCTGGCACTCGGCGCCGTCAGCGACTCTGAAGAGCTCGCGTTCCGCCTCATTGAGACATTGAAGGATTTGTTTGTAGTCTAGGGCCATTAGAACCCGTCGAATCGTTATCTGCGTGACAGCTACTGCTTTCTGAACTTGATGCGGTTCATCGGAAAGACATTATCCCAGTATGATCCAGCGGCCAGTATCCGTAGATCACGGCACGGCGACGATTTCTTTTCGAATAGCCCGCAAACGCAGCACAGCCCGAAACCCAACCCTCGAAACGAACTCGGCACCGCTCGGATCACTTTGCGCTACGCAAAGGCATTACAGACTGACTGCTATGCGTGACAGCCCGTGGGAGTATTTCCAGGGCACGAAAAATCGAAGAGGACAAGTCCACCATGGTCAAACAGCGAGTCTGTTCAGGCCAACGGGGGTAACCGTCTGCGGCATCCTCCGCGTGAGCCATTCCGCAACCTGCTTCGGGTCAAATCGCACCGCCGCGCCTATGCGAAAGGAAGGAATGGCGCTGGCGGCTGCCATTTTGTAAATGTGTTGCCGGGTCACGCCGAGCAATTTGGCCAACTCTCCAGCCTTTAAGGCGTGCTCCTTGGATTCCAGGGTTTGCAGTATCTTTGCCATTCCAGCGACGCTGTCGCTTGCCAGACTGAACCGATAAGCCGAGTTCGCCATAGTCAACTCCTAACCACTGCCGAGATTCGGTTCTACACCGAGTGTCGATTTCGGTCAAAACTCTAGGAAAATCGACGCGATTTGACCGAAATCTCATTTGGGCTTAGCGTCTTCACGCTCAGGATCGGAATTGGCGATGGTCCTAGGCGGAGGAGGAGCGAGTGTTTTCGTCTCTTCAAGAACTCGAAGGAGGCCTTCGCGCAAGCGGCTACATTGCCGATTCGGTAGCCACGACGACGGTGTACCTGGCGGCGAGACTGCAGAAGCCGTTGCTGCTGGAAGGCCCCGCCGGTAGCGGAAAGACTCAGTTGGCATATGCAGTTGCGGACGCAGCGGACACCACTGTCGAACGCCTGCAGTGCTATGAGGGCATCAGCGAAGAGAAGGCCATCGGCAAGTTCGATGAACCCCTCCAAAGGCTTTGCGTTGAACTCAAAACCAAGTCCGTCAGCGTTGATTGGGAATCCCTGCAGACGGAGTTGCACAGCCAGCAGTTCTTCGGTGCCGGGCCGCTTCTGCGCGCGTTGCAGTGTGAAAGGCCCTGTGTCCTGCTGATCGACGAACTGGACAAGGTGGACCACGC
>JBARKD010000428.1:0-2523 GCA_049800615.1 Acidobacteriaceae bacterium
ACAGCGGGACGATCGAAAATCAATTCTATCGAGCCGGCTTCGATTTGTGGACCGGTGCCATGACCAGTCTGGAGCTAAAGTCGACCTCGGAGCCGTGGCAGGTGTTGGCCGATCGGCCAGCGAACATTGTGGCCTGCGAACAGGACGGCGGCGATCCATGGGAACTTTATGGGACCTTGAATGGCGCCAGGCTTACCGCGATGACTCGTCCCACCGGCCTCCCCGAACCTGACCGCGCGCATTTCAGCAACGAATGGGTGGGCGGGAGTGGAAAAATCACTTCCGGGCCGGTTTTTTCGGAGTTCAGCATTCATCACCTGTTTGGCAACGATAGCTTTTCGACCAGGGTGCGCGTGTACTCGGGGATCCCCCGTATTGACATCGAGACCACGATTCTCAACAACGACAAGTTTGTGCGCTATCGCCTGCTTTTTCCCACTTCCATACGGAGTGGGCATCGCTTCGACGAGATTCCCTTTGGCGCCATCGAACGGCCGGAGAAGCATGAGCTTCCTGCACAGGATTGGATGGATTGGAGCGATGGGAAGCATGGTCTGACCCTGCTCAACATCGGACTCCCGGGCAGCAATGTTGCAGACGGGACAATGCTGCTCTCGCTGATGCGATCAACGCACATCAACGATTACATACTGTCCCTTGGTCAACCCGCTTCTTCTGAACTCGGGCTGGAACTCGGCCAGGTACGCACCTTTCACTACGCCGTGGTGCCGCACCAGGGCAACTGGCAGGATGGTCTGAGCTTTCGGGCTGGACTCGAATTCAACAATCCATTGTTGGTACGCCCGCTCGATCAGCATCCGGGGAAGCTGAGGAAAAAGTTCGGCCTGCTTGAAGTTTCGTCGCCGAATGTAGTCCTGAGTGCGTTCAAGCCTGCTGAAGATCGGGCCGGTGTAATCGCCCGGGTTTATGAGGCATCGGGCCATCCGGCCAGGGATGTGTCCATCCACTTCGCCGGTGGCGTTCAGGGCGCCGCAGAAGTGAACTTAATGGAAGACCCGCTTCGATCGATCACGGTTGAGAATAACACTGTCCATTTCGATCTTAGGCCATTCGAGATCAAAACCTTTCGGCTGCAACTGCCATTGAAACTGAAATAGATCGGAAAACTTTTCCTGGTCCGGCTGGCTTGAACACTCCTTCATTGTGCGGAACATGTCTCCTGTCCGTTTTGTATGGCCTGAAGGTTTCTTTGGGCCATGGGACTATCCGGCCCATAAATCAGCACCCGCCGCAGCACCTGCACGGATTTCTCCTTCTGGCCGAGCCTGCATTCCGCCAGAGCGAGATTGATGCCGAGCGACTCAATATCCTGATTGCGATCAAAAGCGCTCTGCCATAAAGGCACCGCTTCGCCCAGTTTGCCGGCTCTGGCCAGCAGCGTGGCTAAATTATTTGCGGCCAGCAGATTCAGCGGATCCAGTTTCAAAGCCTCTCGGTAATAGTCTGCGGATTGAGTGGCGCTCATTCCCACGGAGCGAGCTAAAAACCCCAGGGCGGTAAGAACAGCTGAATCTGGCGGCTCGGACTTTTGTACAGTTAACAGCATCGACCCGGCCCTCGCCGCCTCAGAGATCTTTCCGTCTGCCGTCAGGTTGTAATACGCGAGCGCCAAATCGCGTGCTGGTGCATCGCGGCCGAGAAAAGAAACCAGCTCCGGATTCGTGGGTGCTCCCTGCAGGCTCTCCAATTGTGCCGGATGTTGCCGGATGCGGTGATCGGTCCATGCTACATGCGGTATGTTTTGCGCCTTGCTTGTTGGCATGTGGCAGCTGGTGCAGTCAGGGTTGCCCGGGTAGTGTGTGGTGGCAAACTTTGCCTTGCTATGGCACGCCAGGCACTTGTTGCGATAGAACCCGGCACGCTCCGCGGTCCCAGGGGAATAGTGCGGGTCATGACAGCTCATACAGGACATGCTGTCTCCGCTCTTGCGTTTGCACTGGCTCACACTCAACTGTTCTATCTCGCTTACGCCGCGATCAGTAAGACTTGTCCCTGCATAGACAAAGTAGGATATGTAATCTTCAATCCGTTCTCCGGGCTTGAAGTCCGCGACCGAGCGCCCGCGATGTTCGACGCTGGTATCGCCTTCCAAATGGCAACTGATGCAGATCGAATCTCGCCGGCCGGCATCGAGCTTAGCCGGGTTGATTACGGCGGCTTTCCCAGCAGTTCGGACGTGTTCCTGCGTATCTCCATGACAGCTTTCGCAAGTGATGCCCCCGTGCAGAAACGGCAATCCCTGGTAGTGGTTATTCGTTCCCGGATCTGCGCGTTGCACGCCGCTCATGTGGCAGCGGGTGCAGCCGGGCGACATGGGCAGGGCCTCGGGCAACCTGGTGGAACCACCGAGTCCGGGCTTCATGTCGTACGCCTTGAGGTTCGCGTAGTAGGCTACTGGCGATTCAAGCAGGTATCCGTTGACGGTGTAGAGATAAGTCACGCCGAGATGGCCCGAGCCCATGAAGTATTCGAGCTCCTGCCGTGTCTGGCTCCCCATGCGCC
>JBARKD010000429.1:0-1907 GCA_049800615.1 Acidobacteriaceae bacterium
GGTTAGCTTCATGCAAAAATCTTTAGGTCTGCCACACACGGCCCGGCAGGAGTCGTTCCCCGGCATCCCACCCCACGCAAACAATGCGTAGAATGGGCGCCCGAACCCATCCTGCCTCTGCCGCCTGCGTCGCCCTACTTAGCGACTTTTTCCATGTGCCCGCCAAACTCAAAACGCATGGCAGACAGCAGCTTGTCGGCGAAATCGGCTTCTCCCCGGGAGCTGAAACGCTCATAGAGTGACGCCGTGAGCACGGGCGCGGGCACGCCTTCGTCAATCGCCGCCTTAATCGTCCATCGGCCCTCACCGGAGTCAGAGACGTGACCGGCAAACTCCGATAAAGCCGGGCTCTTGGTTAAGGCCGCGGAAGTCAGGTCGAGTAGCCAGGAAGAAATGACGCTTCCCCGCCGCCAGACCTCCGCAACGTCGGATAGGTTGAAGTCGAATTGATAATGCTCCGGATCCCGCAGAGGCGTAGTCTCCGCATCGATTTCGCCCGCCTTGAGGCCAACATTGGCGTGGTGCAGGATATTCATGCCTTCGGCATAGGCCGCCATGATTCCGTACTCGATGCCGTTGTGCACCATTTTTACAAAGTGGCCGCCGCCACTGGGACCGCAGTGCAGGTAACCCTTTTCCGAGGTGCCCCCGACTTTGTCCCGCCCCGGTGTGCGCGGAATATCCCCGACGCCGGGAGCTATGGTGTCAAAGATCGGCTTCAGGTATTCGACGGCCGCCGTGGGCCCGCCGATCATTAGGCAGTAGCCGCGTTCCAGCCCCCAGACTCCGCCGCTGGTTCCCACATCCACATAGTGGATGCCCTTGGGCGCAAGCTGCTGGCTGCGCCGGATGTCATCAATGTAATAAGAATTGCCGCCATCGATCAGGATGTCTCCCGCCTCCAGATGAGGCGCAATCTCCGCAATGGTCTGATCCACCACCGCGGCGGGAATCATCAGCCAGATAGCACGGGGCTTGGAGAGCTTGCTCACCATGTCCGCAAGCGAGGAAGAGCCGACGGCTTTCTGCTTCTCCAGATCCTGAACAGCTTGCGCCGAGCGGTCATACACGACGCTGGTGTGACCGTTGTTCAGCAGGCGCTTGACCATGTTGGCGCCCATTCTCCCCAGACCTACCATTCCAAGTTGCATACTTGCTCCTCTGTGTTTGTTTATCTGCGGTTATGCGTCTACTTCTGCTTGCGGTAGCGGCGGACCAGGCTGGTCGTGGACGGGTCGTGCTTAAGGTCTGCATCCCCCGGCGCTTCGATCTCGGCGATGATTTTTTGCGCCAGAACTTTGCCCAGCTCGACTCCCCATTGGTCGAAGGAGTCGATCTGCCAGATCGTTCCCTGCGTAAAGACTGAGTGTTCGTAAAGGGCGACCAGCTTGCCAAGGGTTTCCGGACTCAGCTTTTCCACCAGCAGTACATTGCTGGGTCGATTGCCCTCGAACACGCGATGCGGCACCAGCCAATCCGGGGTGCCCTCCGCCTTGACCTGCTCCGGCGTCTTGCCGAATGCCAGGGCTTCGGCCTGGGCAAAGACGTTGGCCAGCCATATGTCGTGGTGGCGGCCGAGCGGGTTGAGGGTTTTGATAAACCCGATAAAGTCGCAGGGGATGAGCCGCGTGCCTTGGTGGATCAACTGGTAAAAGGAGTGCTGCCCATTCGTCCCGGGTTCACCCCAGTAGATAGGACCGGTGTCGTAGTTGACTCGCTCGCCATCGAGGGTAACGTGTTTGCCGTTGCTTTCCATGGTGAGCTGCTGCAGGTAGGCGGGAAACCGCTTCAAATACTGCTCATACGGTAAAACTGCCATGGTTTGCGCCAGGAAGAAGTCGGTGTACCAGACGGTGAGCAGGCCCAGGATCACGGGCAGATTGCTCTCGAAGGGAGCGGTCCGGAAA
>JBARKD010000430.1:0-6480 GCA_049800615.1 Acidobacteriaceae bacterium
TCTGCCACCCCTGACTGAGATAGAATTGCACCGCAACCGCATTCGACCGAACGACGCGAAGGCGGCACGTCTGGTGACCACGGGCAGCTATCTCAGCTTCGCCCTGCGCGAGTAATCTGCTTCCAACACGTTGTCTGCGGTGCTCGCGAAATACCCACAGATCGCTAACCCACTCCTGATTCGTGATGACCACACCCACAATCTTTTCATCAGAAACCGCCACCCATGCCAACGGCCAGTCCTCATCTTCGAACTCAAGGGGGACGGGATTCGGAGCAAAAAGGTCCTTAAATGTTTCATTCGCCACTGTCTCTATCAGAGCCCGTACCGATTTGTACTCGCTGGATTGCGGTCGCCGCATAACCACTTCAATGGGCATCCACGTATTTTAGTTGAGGCCGGTGGCTTGCTCCCTGATTAACGGCCTAGCCAAAAGTACGCCCCGGAACAACTTCCAACCGCGCGGGCCTGAAGTCGGCATGTGGGAAATAATCGCGATTTGTAGCCCGCCAGTTGTGACAGAAGCGCGCAAAGGAATTCCGAAACTCTCCATATTCGCACCTTGGGCAGCGCCTGGGCGAAGAAACTTTTCTGTTTGGACTGCGCGCCCAAGCAAGTAGTCGTCGCGCAGTAATTTCGCGCCTGACGGCAGCGCAATCAACCTTAAAAAGTTACCTTAAGGCATTGTCTCTGGTTCGCAGCGCTTTACCTCAAGAATCAAGTTTCTTTTTCCGTCGTTGGCCTCGATTTCCCTGCAAACTACGAATAAGGAAGTGTCAGTACAACAGATGGCTGCTCCTATGGCTACCCCACAGCCTGTTCAACTACCTATTCCAGGGAATTTTTCCGCCCTTGAGCGCTCTTTAGTAGAAAAAACCGAGCAAACACTGGTAGAGGGGCTCCAAATGGAACGTTGGACCCGCGATCCCAACCGCAAGATTGATTTGCATTCGCTCAATCTTAACCGCCAGTACAATTTACCCAATAAAGCATACGGGTATTTCGCAAACGTCCTGATCAGCGACCGGACTCTTTCGGCATTAGGAGCTCGCCAGGAGGTAGAGTTCGGGAAGATCACAGGTCGGAATCCGGAGCAGCGACTGAAAGACTATGTTCTGCGCCTCTTTCTGAATACCTCCCAGTGGGTTTACCCGGATGGTGACCCCGGTGGCTTCACCTTCAAACAGATGCTCTATTGCAGCGCCGACGGAAAGTACGGGCGCTACCTCGACGACCAATTGACCCGGCTGCCGGATTGGAATCTGATCGGCCCCAAATACCGATGGTCGCTTTTTACTGGCTACCTGCACGACTTTGTGATCGTCCTTGGCCCACTAAGAAAGGTTCTCAAAGAGGCCGTTGCGGTCGTGCAGCATCCGGATTTCATTCACATTGTCGAGAATCCGAAACCAGGCTATAAGCTGGAAGTAGCGATCGGCTATCCGTTCATCGACTACGCGCCGCTTCCCAGCTTCTTCGGTTTCGGGCCGGGCAAATTCGATTGCGCGGTCAAGACCTACTCATTTCTCCTCCGGGATAACAACGATGTGCGCTGCGACATGGACTTCGTTGCCGGTGCGCGGCCCAAGAAAGTGTTCGACTTCGGCGAATTTATTCCCGACCCGCTCTACGGAACCGCAGGCGCTCTGCAATTTCTAACGCTGGGGATTTTCAATGCACAGAGGATCCACGACTTTATGGACCTCCAGATGGCCAAACTGCATTCGCAGGTTCACCAGGCGCTGATGGAGGGAAGTGCCAAGGTTTTCGCAGCCTGGATCGAGGACAACGCGCTTTAGCAAAAACCGAAACCCATTCTTTACTATCCGCTTGAGTGGCCGCACCCAGTCCGAAGTGCTGCTCCAGTGGCAAGCAGCCAAAGCTGCTGCCGTTCGTCACTTCCCGCATCTGTTGATTGTTGCCGCGCCGTAACGTGATCCGCGCCCCATTGCCGTCAGGGTTGCTTCGGTCCCGGTCAGCCGCACATTCAGATAGTTGCCGGGCAGTGCCTTCGGCCAGTGAATGGCGGCCATGAGCAGATCGCCCGGATACCCTCCGCCGGCCGCGATGATGATCGACCTTCGACCATCCCCGAACAGGTCCGCGCAGTTTGTTCCATTGCTTTTGCCCGAGAAAGGCAAGCCCGCCGAAAAGGTGGTGTTGTGGAAGGCGCCATGGTCGTTTTCGAGCAGGATGAACGGTTCGAGGCGCTCCATCCTGGGACTGCCGTTACCCAGCAACAGGTCGATGTAGCCATCGTTGTTGAGAGTCACTGAGATTGCACGAGGATAGGCTGTATTCCTATTGGAACTGTATTGCCCACAATGGCATTTTTCGTCCCAGCAAGCGTCAGGTAGGACAAGTACGAGGTTGCTACTGGTAGATTTGTAGTCGTGCAAGGCGTACACGTTTGAGAGTTGTCCCAAATCGCAGCAGCGGCAACGCCGTTAGCTAGCGTCATCGTGCAAGTGTACACAGTACCGTTCACTGTGCAGCCGCCAAATGTAGAGCCAACCATCCAGTCGTACACTTCGCCAAACGCTGCATTTGCATTGGAAGAGCCTAGCCCGTTTTGCGTAGGATTCCAGTCAAACCAGACATCGTTCGAGACGCCCAAGAAATAGGAGTAGATGTAAAAGCGAGCGATGTAGCCGGCTTGCATATTTGGGTCCGTATAGGGCGCATACCAGCCAGCCGATGCGTAGCCACCCTCAGTGTTGAATAGGGGCTTGGCCAGCTCTGCTTTTTGCAGAACTCCTTTAAGGCTGCTCATCCAGGTATTCATCACAGACTCTGCCGGTGTGGGATAGTCGTTCCCGGGCTTCATATGGAAATTCACAACATCCGTCTGCGCCGCGCCACCTCCGTGGCAGCTGGTTGCCGGGACGGCGTTGCAGTAAAGAAAATTCTGGCCCTCGCTTAGCTCGGGCTGCTCGGCATGGTAGGAGGGCATCAATACATAAGCGGTAGTGTCGGTAGGACCGGTCAGGGTGACGCTCGTAACAGTAGCCCATACCTGCGGGCATGTTTCCCCCGTGGCGCCGATTGTGAACGAGCCGCCTTTCACAATGCAGTAGAGATCCTGTTCCATCCGGATTAACTGATCATAGCTTCCCTTCCAAAATCCTGGCGTGTCCGGCTCGTTCCAGGTTTCCCAATAGAGCACGTGCGCGTGTGTATTGGTATATCCCGACGAGGGGGCCACATGAGAGGCGTAAGCAGCCACCCAGTTGCGCCAATATAAGTTCGGCCCAGTACCGTCGGAGTTTAGATCGCTTGGCGCGTCGCACTGCCCGGCGGCATAGTTTGGCGCGGTCTGATTGGCTTTGTAGTAATTGCAAGAGGTGTCGCCTGGAACGGAACTGGCAAAGCTGGGCGTCCTGGCCAGCGCCACCTGTGCCGTGTGAATGGAGTTGGCAGCCATCGCGGCGAGAACCGAATCCACATTTGTCCAGTTAAACGTATTATTCGCGGTTTCGACGAAAGGCCACTCCACACCTGGGGTGTCCCACAATCTGTCTGAACCTTGGTTTAGAGTCGAAGGGAATTGGGTATCGCTATTCAAATCCAACCCGAAGATAGGCGAAGCCGGAATCGCTGATCCGCCAAATGGAGTGAAAATAGCGGTTACGGTGGCTGTCCCCGCAATACTAAAAGTGCAGGCGCCCGAGCCGGAGCAGACCGCAGCGCCACCTGTACCAGTGGACCAATTAAAGGTACTTCCCGCAATTGCGGTCGGAGTAAGCGTGACCGTACTGCCGACGTTATACGTCGCAGAGCATGAACCCCCGCTGGCGGAACAGTTGCTGATTCCTCCGTCCGCCGAACTTACAGAACCCGCACCGCCGCCCGTGACTGTCAGGGTCAGCGTGGGAGATGCGACTTGCACCGAAACGTCGGGGCTTATCATTTGCCCTTCCGCCGCCGTCACCATCGTTGTGCCTTGTGCGAGTCCGGTAAGGAGCCCGGCACTGACCGTGGCTATGGTATTTGGCGACGTCGACCACAGCGCGGATGAGGTGACATTCTGGGTTGACCCATCGCTATATGTTCCCGTGGCAGTCAGTTGGATTGAACTGCCGGCCGTGACTTGCCCGAAATTCGGTGAGACGTTAATTGAAACTAGTGACGGGCCGGTAACGGTGAGCTGAGCAGATGCGCTCACGCTTCCGACCGCCGCAGAAACGCTGGTGATACCTTGCATCAGTCCAGACGCGAGCCCGCCCCCGCTCACCGTAGCAACTGCGGGGACGGAAGAAGCCCAACTGGCTGATTGAGTAATGTCAGCAGTCGAGCCGTCGCTGTAGGTTGCCGTGGCCGCAAATTGTTGACCGTATCCTAAGGCAACAGAGATAGAGGCCGGTGTGACAGCAATCGAGGATAAGCTCGGTGCCGTCACGGTGATGGTGGTGGAAGCGGAGATGGAGTTGGCTGTGGCAAAGATAGTGGCCGTGCCCTGTCCGGCACTGGTGGCCAGTCCATTGCTTCCCGCCGCGTTGCTGATGATGGCCACCGTCGCCAACGATGAATTCCAGTTCGCAACCGTCGTCAGGTCTTGCGTGCTGCCGTCCGTGTAAGTGCCCGTCGCCGTAAACTGCTGGCTCGTCCCCAGAGCAATCGTGGGATTCTGCGGATTGATGGCGATCGATACCAGAGCGGCCGGATTCACCACTAGCGTGCCCGTCGCGCTCACCGTCCCCGAACTGACGCCGATCGTGGTCGTTCCCGTGCTCAGCGTGCTCGCGAGTCCTCCCATTCCTGCCGTGTTGCTGATCGTCGCCACCGTCGCCACCGTCGAACTCCAGTGCCCGCTTTGCGTCAAGTCCTGCGTCGTTCCATCCGTGAACGTGCCCACCGCCGTGAACTGCTGCGTTGTGCCCAGAGGTGCCGTGGCGGTCGGTGGGTTGATCGCTAGCGACACCAGCGTCGCCGCCGTTACCGTCAGCTCCGTCGAACTGCTGACTGTCCCCGAGGTCACGCTTATGTTGGCCGTCCCCATCCCAGCGCTCTGCGCCAATCCCGCGGGGTTGATCGTGGCTGTACTTACCGTGTCGGACGACCAAGTCACCGTGCTGGTCAGATTCTGTGTACTGCCGTCGGTGAATGTTCCCGTGGCGGTGAACTGTTGCTTCGTACCCAGCGCAATCGACGGAGTCGCTGGAGTAATCGCGATCGAGACTAGCGCCGCCCCGGTCACCGTCAGCGTCGTCGTTCCCGTTACTGTGCTGGAAGTGGCCGTGATGGTTGCTGTGCCCTGGCTTTCGCTGCTGGCTAAACCTTGGGTGGGCGCAGTGTTGCTGATCGTCGCCGCCGCCGGCGTATCCGAACTCCATTGCACCGTGTCGGTAACGTTTTGCGTGCTGCCGTCGGTATAAGTCCCCGTCGCCGTGAACTGCTGTGTTGTACCCAGGGGAATCGTCGGAATCGCCGGCGTCACGGCGATGGAAACCAGCACCGCCGGACTGATGGTCAGCGTCGTCGAGCCGCCGATCGCCCCCGACGTAGCCGTCACCGTGGTGCTGCCCAAAGCTACGCTGCTGGCGACTCCCTGATTGCTGACGGTGGCGATGCCCGCATCGCCCGTGCTCCAGGTCGCCGAGTTGGTCAGCACCAGCGTGCTGCCATCGCTGTAAGTTCCAGTCGCCACTAAGGCTTGGGTCGTGCCCAGTGCAAACGAAGGATTGGCCGGCGTCACCGCCAACGAAACCAGCGCCGCCTGCCCTATCGTGAGCGTGGCAGAGGCTGAAATCACACCTGAATTAGCCGTGATGGTTGCGCTGCCCACTCCTGTACCTGTTGCCAATCCCGTACTGGCGATCGTGGCCAGGGTGCTCGATGACGAACTCCAACTCACGGCGCGGGTCAGGTCTTGCGTGCTTCCGTCGCTGTAAGTTCCAGTTGCCGTAAACTGCTGGGTCGTCCCTTTTGCAATCGACGCGTTCGATGGAGCGATCGACAAGGAAGTCAGTATTGCGGGCGTGACCGTTAGCGTGGCCGAGCTGCCGATCGTGCCCGACTTAGCGGTGATCGTAGCGCTTCCCTGAGCCAGGCAAGTGGCCAATCCACCGCCGCTGACCGTTGCTATCGAAGTGGCCGATGATGTCCACGTGGCGGTGCTGCTCAGATTCTGTGTCGTCCCGTTGCTGTACGTCCCCGTCGCCGTGAACTGCTGCGTGTAACCTGCCGCTACCGACGCAGTCCCGGGAATGACCGCAATTGAAACCAGAACCGCCGGCGTGACCGTCAACGTGGTGGAGCTGCTGATCGTCCCTAAACTGGCCGTAATCGTCGCGGTTCCTTGGGCAAGGCTCGTGGCCAGCCCACCGCTGCTCACGCTTGCGGTCGAGCCTGCCGACGATGTCCAGGCAGCCGTGCTGCTCAGATTCTGTGTCGTCCCGTTGCTGTACGTCCCCGTCGCCGTGAACTGCTGTGTATAACCGGCCGCCACCGACGCGGTACCGGGAGTGACCGCAATCGAAA
>JBARKD010000431.1:0-3809 GCA_049800615.1 Acidobacteriaceae bacterium
CGCCAGATCATCGGCGTCGTCGGGGACATCCGCGACGGCGGCCTCAATAACGATCCCCGGCCGCTGATGATCGTCCCCACCGCGCAGGTCCCTGACGGCATGACCGCTCTTAATTCCAACATTGGCCCCATGGTCTGGCTGGTCCGGACCCACGGCGACCCCCACCCGTACATCGCGGCCATCACCGATCAGCTCCGCCAGGCCAGCGGCGGATTCCCGGTCGCCCGTGTGCGTCCCATGACCGAAGTCGTCGTTCAGTCCACGGCGCGCCAGGACTTCAACATGCTCCTGCTCACCATCTTCGGAGCTTCCGCACTCATCCTCGCCGCCATCGGCATCTACGGCCTCATGGCCTATTCGGTCGAGCAGCGCACCCAGGAGATCGGCATCCGCATGGCTCTCGGAGCCGACCGCTCCCGCATCCGTTCGCTCGTCGTGTGGCATGGCATGCGCCTTGCCATCGTTGGCGTGGTCATCGGCATCGCCGCGGCCTTCGGGCTTACCCGCTTCATCTCGAGCTTCCTCTTCGGCGTCAAAACCTGGGATCCCCTGGTATTTGTAACCGTCCCCATTCTTTTAAGCCTGATCGCACTCCTCGCCGTCTGGATGCCTGCCACCCACGCCTCACGCCTCGACCCCCACGAGGCCCTGCGCATCGAGTAATCGCGCTCAACGGTGTGGCAAATTGGGGAATTGGGGCGAGTACTTGCGGAAGTTGGCAACGGCTACGTCAAGGCCTATGAGGATTCCCTGGAGCCATTTCGATTGTTGCCTACATTATTGAAAACTCCTTATTTCTGATTGGGCTTCTTTGAAGAGTGTTTGAACGTCCCGGAGTTGAGTAGTCGGATCATTGTTGTATTCCATCAGGTGGTGATGGTAGCCACGAGTCGCGGTACGTTCCTCAACGATCTTACGGACAATCTCCGAGGCTGGGCGCCGATGATGGGCTCCCCCAGTCACTTCAACCTCCGCTCTTTCTAGTGCACAATAGATACTCCACGTGGTAGCGTTCGTGGGACACTTACGGTTGTCGGCACGATTCCAGGCCTTTTCTGTCGACAGGATCTCAGACGCCTTCTGCACGATCTCCAGATCCAGGGCGCCGGGTTTCACTTGGTGTGACGAATCCAAATCGAAGCTCAACGTGGAGCCGGCCACAAAGCCCTCCACTGGGAACCAACCATATTCTGTGCGCAAAACACCCCAATTATCAGCGTAGATCTCCAGTTCCAAAGGAGCATTTGGGTAGCCGCGATCAGTCATGTCCCCTGACCAAACTGAAAGCGGCTGGATGTCGTTACGCCAAACTCCGGTGGAGATTGAAGCAGCAGATCGAAGGGTCATCTCCGGATCCTGATCGAACAAAGGACCACAAGAGCCAACAAAATGATCGGCTGCACGATGAAACTGGCAGGTCGAATGAGGACCGTCTTTAGAAGGGTCTTGTGCGAGCACTGACCCAACTGAGGACATCAGAAGCAGCAAGAAGAAAATGGACTTTCTCTTATCGACCCTCAGGCGTTTTCGTAAACCCCATTTTTGCTGAATTGCACTCACTACGTGACGATGACCCCTTCCAGGTTCGGCTGATCCACGACTTCGACGAAATTGACTCATTCCGTTCATCGAGGTTCCGCTATTCGCTTCGGAGAGCCTTGACGGGTTCGATATGCGCAGCCCGCCATGCGGGGACGAATCCGGCAACTGCGGATGCCAGCAGAAGTAAACCCGTAGCCAGGGCTATGATTGGCGGGTCGTCGGGCGAGAGGCCAAACAGGAAACTCGTCGCCATGTGCATTCCGGCAACGGCCAACGCGAGGCCCACCACTACGCCGAATCCGGCCAGCAACAGCGTCTCCCGAATCACCAGCCAAAGAACCGCCGGCCGTGTAGAACCTAGGGCGAGACGAACTCCGACCTCGCTCGTTCTGCGTTGCATCGTGTACGACATCACTCCGTAGAGTCCAAGACATGCCAACCCCAATGCCAGAATTCCGAAGATAGTGGTGAGACGCGCGATAAGGCGCGGCTGGGTGAGATTGTCACTCACTTCTTCGTTCAGGGTAACGACATTCACGATGGGAATCCTAGGATCGACGTCTCCGACTGCCTGGCGCGCCTGCGCCGTAACCCAATGTGGATCCGCTGCGGTACGAACTTCGAGACCGTCGATGTTGCCCGCGTTCTGCGCGATCGGGAAATAGATAATTGGCGGCGCCACTTCACGGATGTCGTTCACCCGCGCATCGGATACAACCCCGACGATCTGATACTGCCCCGGCGCATCGTCGCTGTAGGAGAATTCGAGGCCGATTGGATTGCCGTTGCCGGCGTAGCGCCGCGCGAAGGTTTGGTTGACGATTGCCACCTTGGGCGCGGAGAGATCGTCGTTGGTTGCAAATTCTCTTCCGCGCAGAAGCTGAATACCGGTAGTCGCAAAGTAGTTCAACGAAACGGAATTGATTTGGGCGTTGCCCCGGGCAACTTTTCGTCCGCTGCCATCGGTGATGACTACCTCGCTGGCGTCTAAACATCCCAACAGTGAGCAGCTTGTGATGCTGGCGGAGCGCACGCCAGGGATGGCCTCCATTCGATCGGTAAGCCGCTGGTAGAGCGGAAGGAAATCGCCCGCTTGGTAGTTCACCAGGTGTGTGTCGATCTGTACATCCAGGAGGTGATCGCGATCGAAGCCGGGGTTGAGCCGGCTATAATTCTCGAGCGTCTTAACAAACATTCCCGCCCCTACGAGCAGAAGAAGCGAAAGCGCGACTTGGGCGGCCACGAGCACTTTGCGCACAGACCAGCGCGAGACCCCCTCGCTACCGCGGATGGACTGTCCCCCAGTCTTCAACAGGGAAACCGGATCGACGCTTGCGCTTTGTACCGCGGGAGCAAGTCCGAAAAGTACACCGGTAGCCACCGCGATGATCACGCTAAAGGCGAGAACCCGCCCGTCCGGCGTGAGGTTGAGCGGTATCGTGGCCTTTCCTGCGGAGGCCCAGCGAGGCAGGACGGTGGCGCACGCATAGGCCACGCCGATCCCCAGCACTCCTCCCCCGATCGACAACAGCAGGCACTCGGCCAGCATTTGCTGGATGAGACGTCTGCGGCCAGCCCCGATGGAAAGCTGTACCGCGAGAGCGTGCTGTCGGGCAGCCGCCCGCGCCAGCAGCAGATTCGCTATGTTGGCGCACGCGATCAGGAGCACGATTGCCGCCATGCACATGAGAAGTACCAGCGGCTGCTCAAATTGTTGCCGCAGGTTGGCAAATCCGCGCTGACCAGGTTCGAGGCTGAGCTGAATTCGCTGCATAGCCTGCCGTTCTTCCGGGTCACGGATGTATAGCACCAGGGCCTCGAGATTGCTCCTGTATTGCTGGTTCAACACGGTCATCAGATGCGGAACGGCGGCCGGAGATTTGACGCGCACGACCAACAGCAGCCAGTTGATATTGCCCTGCGGAATCCATGGCTGCAGAGGTTGCGCCCCAATGTCGCTGTAATGGTCGTGATACGCCACAACAGACTGCATGGTCAGGGGTATCCAGAACGCCGGCTGCGTTCCCGCACGCGCGCCGAAAAAGCCCCGCGGCGCTACCCCAACAATCGTGATCGGCGCACCGTTCACATCGAGCTTACGGCCGATCACTGCTGGGTCCGCCCCAAATTGCCGCCGCCAATAGTCATAGCTGATGACAGCCACCGGGCTGCCCCCGATCTTCTCGTCATCAGAAAGAGTCAGCAGACGGCCAATCACCGAGTAGGTCTCGAATACCTGAAAATAGTTGCCCGAGACCAGCTGCCCC
>JBARKD010000432.1:0-3196 GCA_049800615.1 Acidobacteriaceae bacterium
ACCAGGTCAGCCCACATCAGATCGTCATCCCGTAGTTCTTCGAAAGCGCGATCGATGAGCTTGATCTGCCAGGTCGCGGGGCAAAGCGCTGCCACGGTAATCAGGCCGAGAGGGGGCGTCATGGCTCGCTCGGGGATCATCTCCAGAACACCCTCGAAACCCCAGAACGAAGGGGGGAAACTCGGCCACACCATTAAAACGTTGACTTTGGAGCCCAGGGGCGGCAAGGGGGAAAAAGGCCGTTCTTCGGGCAACGATTCAGGCGCGAAGACGAGTGCTGGAGAAGAAGATATCGATGGTGCGGAGGGCAAAACGTTGAGTCTCGGGTCTTGCTCGGCGGGCATGGCGGCCCCT
Organism: Acidobacteriaceae bacterium; assembly: GCA_049800615.1. Classification (GTDB taxonomy): domain Bacteria; phylum Acidobacteriota; class Terriglobia; order Terriglobales; family Acidobacteriaceae; genus PALSA-350. The sequence goes on from JBARKD010000432.1 coordinate 355, forward strand.
TTCTCAGTAACAGAGGGCCCATGTGATAGCGCGATCAAGCACCAACGCCTGCGATCGTCCGCAATACCCGACGCTCGAAGAAGCCATTATTACGGTGGGCTTGAGTCTACCCCAAAGGCAGGTTTCTGTCACACCGATAGGGAGGGGTTGGAGTAGAGGAGAACGGTGGGATTTGCCGCGGGTGTTCGCGACTGGGACAGAGGCGTTAGCCGAAGGGTTACTTCACTGGGGTTCGTACGGCATGGCAAGATGGGTGGCTCTGTCTGGCGAGAGGGCCACCCCGTCTCGAGTTTTAACGAACGGCAGCGTTGTGCTTGTCGCGATAGATGCGTCGCGATTCCTGATTCTGCTGCGCGTGGATGGTGCTGCGATCCTGTTTGGTCAGGTGTCCGTTATCCTGCGCGCGCATAGCGTGTTCTTCGTGGTTGATGCCGGCCTCCTGATGTTCCAGGTGGGACGTTTCATGCGGAGTCAGTTGGCCGCTCCGAACACCCTGGCCAATGCGCGCCTGTTGATCCGCCTTGCGTTGGTTAATGTTGTAATCGTTGGCGCCCGGAGTGGGTGTCTGCGCGAATAGAGCCACCGGTGCGATGGTCAGAGCAGTTGCAAGAATGGCTGTGAAAACTTTCATATCACTCTCCTTGTACGGGCTGGCTACATCTCCTCGCCGTTCACTCCACCTAGACCCGGTGCTCAAGAGAGAGTTGCCGCATCTTTCGTAACTCGGGGCGTAACCCGGGGCGTAACCCGGCGAGAAAAAGAATTTGCGCAACTTTTTCCTGAATGGGGCAGGCAACCGCAATCGTTCTACGGAACAAACGTCCGGTAGCCCCGGAACCTCGGGCCATTGGTAGACATCTACTGTTGAGGGCCTTAACCGGCGGTTGGTATCATGGCCAACTGACGCTGGTGGATATGGCGCGGAGGACTTATGGCAAAGATGCGCGCAGTGCAGGTGGGTAAGGCGGGAGGACCGTTTGAGTTCGTGGAGCGGGACATCCCGGAGCCTGAAGCAGGTTTTGTCCGCATCAAAGTGCAGGCTTGCGGAGTCTGCCATAGCGATTCCGTCACCAAGGACGGGTTATTTCCGGGAATTCAATATCCGCGGATTCCGGGTCACGAAGTGATTGGGATCATCGACGCACTCGGGTCCAACGTTCCCCCGCGATGGAAGGTTGGGCAGCGCGTGGGGGTTGGCTGGAACGGCGGCTACTGCGGTTATTGCGATACCTGCCGCAAGGGAAACTTTTTTGCCTGCGAGACCAGCACCGACGTCACCGGGATTACGCGCGACGGCGGCTATGCGGAATACATGGTTACCCCTTCTTCCACGCTGGCGCAGGTGCCGGAGAAGCTCACCGCCGAAGAGGGCGCGCCGCTCATGTGTGCCGGGGTGACGACGTTTAACTGTTTGCGGAACAGCGATGCGCGGCCGCCGGACGTGGTCGCGGTGATCGGCCTTGGGGGCCTTGGGCATCTTGGCGTTCAATTCGCGTCGAAGTGCGGGTTCGACACCGTCGCCGTAGGCCGCGGAGCGGACAAAGAGCCGCTGGCCCGGCAGCTGGGCGCGGCCCATTACATCGATAGCGCGGCGCAGGATCCGGCCGCGGAGCTTCTCAAACTGGGCGGAGCCAAGGTAATTCTGGCTACGGTAACCGCCGCTGATGCAATGAAGGCGGTCATTGGCGGCCTGGCGCCTACGGGAACGCTGATGATCATCGGCGCCATACCCACGTTGGAGGTGCCGGCGCTCCAGTTGCTCCTGAAGTCCCAGCAAGTCAAGGGCTGGTATTCAGGGACTTCGTTCGACTCCCAGGAAACGCTTACCTTCAGTTCGCTCTCTGGTGTGCGGTCGATGAACGAAATCTTTCCCCTGGAAAAAGCGAACGAAGCCTACGATCGCATGATGCAGGGAAAAGCGAGATTCCGGGCGGTCCTCAAGATTGCAGAATAATCGCGTCCGATGGGATGACAGAAGATGAATTCCCCATCGGACTGTCCGTGTCATGGTTCGAGTGGTCTTCCGTAGGAAATAGGTTCTATGCTCAGAGAGTGAAGACCCCCTTCTGGCTCGCCCTGATTCTGCTGCTGGCCGCTGCTCCATCGGGAAACGGACAGAGAGTGACCTGGTCGCCGCAGCGCCTGGAAAGCGGCTCCCCCGTTCTCTTCAGGGTCGACCTGGATCATCCCGCAGGCAGTGTGCATGGCAACTGGTTGAATCACGCGCTTACCTTTTCCAAATCCGCGAATGGAAAGGGCTGGTACGCACTCGCCGGTATCGACGTCGAGCAGTCTCCGGGAAAATATGTACTGGACGTCACCGCGGAAACCAATTCCGGCCAGCCGTTACACGCTAAGCAAGAAGTGACTGTCTTGCCCGGGCAGTATAAGACCACGACGCTACACGTGGCCGAAAAATACGTCGCGCCCGATGCCGAAACACTCAAGCGAATTGCCGCCGATAAAGTGGTGAAAGATGCCGCCTTTGCGCACCAGGCCAGCGAGCCCTTGTGGCGCGGAGATTTTCGTTCGCCGGTGCCTTTCGCGCCGACCGATTCCTTCGGCACCCGCCGCATGTTCAATGGAGAACTGGCCAGCGTCCACCGCGGCACGGACTTCCATGCGCCTCAGGGCACGCCGGTGGTGGCCGCCAACGACGGCCAGGTCATCATCGCGCAGGGCATGTTCTACGAAGGGAACCTGGTGGTGATCGATCACGGGCAGCAGTTCAGCACTCTGTACATGCACCTGTCCCGAATCGAGGTGAAGGCAGGCGAGCGGGTGAAGAAGGGACAGCGCCTCGGTCTCAGCGGGGCGACAGGCCGGGTCACCGGGCCCCATC
>JBARKD010000433.1:0-10769 GCA_049800615.1 Acidobacteriaceae bacterium
GCCGGTGGTTAAGGAGGAGGGAACGGCGAGCCAATCGGGAGGAGACGAGAACTGGTCTCACAAATAGACAAATTTCGGAGAGGCCGCGCATGAGACCCGCCCTCGAAGCGGGGCTCAGGGTCCAACCAGAAGCCGCGGACCCATATATGAGACCCACATATGAGACAAGTTCTAGCCTGCGCGCCACCACTCTGACCGTAGTTCCACGCCTTCCGTTACTTCTGAGGGGACGCCGGGCGTTGGCGACCAGAGCTTCAGTCCTTCGATGGTCCAGATCTTCTCGATGGGTTGTCTCCAGTGGTGGAGCGCGAGATCGAATAATCCCCAGTGGATTGGCATGAGCAAACCATTCCCCCCCAGACCGTGGAATGTGCGGACCGCGCCCTCCGGGCCCATGTGAATGTCTGCCCACAGTGAATCGGATGCACCGATCTCCAGCATGCTCAAGTCGAACGGACCGAACCGTTCTCCGATAGCGGGAAAGCCGGGCCACTCTCCGGAATCCGCTCCGTAGTACACCCGATGGCGCGGACCACTCAATGCAAACGACGCCCACAATGTTCGAAAACGATCGAAGAGGCCTCGGCCCGAGAAATGTCGCGCAGGCAATGCTGTTATCTCGATCGAGCCGCAATGGGTGCTTTCCATCCAGTTCAACTCGAGGCAACGGGCAGGCGGGACCCCGAATTTCTTCAGCAGTGCGCCAACACCAAGGGGTGTAATCCAGTGCGCTCTGTCAAGAGCAGGATGGCCCGCGATCAGGCGAACGGTTCCGGCGCCGAGGTGGTCGTAGTGATCGTGCGATACGATCACCGCATCGACATTCGGTAGACCGCTCAATTTCAGAGGTGCCGGAAAGAACCGCTTCGGTCCGCTCCAGGTGGTTGGTGACACCCGCTCATCCCAGACGGGATCGATCAAGATGCGCACACCATCTATCTCGAGAATGGACGTAGCATGTCCCATCCATGTGATCCGCAGGCCGGACCGTGGCTCTGTCGAGTAAACGGAAGCATCTGTGTGAAACGGCCCGAGCGGCGCCCGCGGCGAGCGAGCCTTCGCCCCCAAAAAGAAGGCCGGTCCAACCTTCAGCATGACGGAGAGGTCTCCGACTTTCGTCGGTACAGGATTGAGGAATCGGCGGCCCAAGCGCCGGGCAGGTTCGAGCATCATGTCGATCTGATAATAAACATCCGCAGGCCGAAGCCCGCGATGCTATTCGCTACAGTGATTTTCCGGAGTGATGCGCGAACGCGCCAAGTGATTGAATCGAATGGTCGGGGCGGAGGGATTCGAACCCCCGACCCTCTGCTCCCAAAGCAGATGCGCTACCAGGCTACGCTACGCCCCGATTCCCGGATTGTACCGCACTCAAGGGCCGTAGGCACGATGGCCCAGCCACTCCAGAAACCAGAGAATCAGGAAGATGGGCGCCAGAAAAATAGCAATCAGGGCTCCGAAAATCAACATCAGGAAGGCCCAGTCCCGCCAGGTCTGGCTTCGCGGCTTCTCCAGATGGCGAACAATCAAAGCGTAGTTGCGGCGGTTTGCCTTCCAGGCAATATCGAACGCATCGCCCAGCAGCGGAACCGTGCCCAGCAACACCTCAATCCCGATGTTGGTCACCATGCGCAGCAGGGTTATGTAGGGAATCCCACGCACCCAGGCAGCCACAACGAGAATCGTGGACGCCAGGCCGCCGATAATATCTCCCAGGCCGGGAACGAGTCCGATGATGCCGTCCAATCCGAAACGGATCGAGGTGCCCGGGACGCGAAACCAGTCGTCGAGCAGGTGTGATAGCAAATCGAGATTCTCGTTGGCAAAGAGACTGTCCCCCTTCTGAAAACGCGACTTTAGGGGAGGCAAAATCTCGGGTTGTCGCTGGCTGGGCATAGGCTGAAAAAGCGCCATGAACGAGGCCATCCGGAACCTACCGGTCCCGCTCCTCGCGCAAGTCCGGATGCTACAATTCAAGTCTATATGGCGGCTATAGTTCAGTGGCAGAACGCCGGACTGTGGCTCCGGATGTCGTGGGTTCGACCCCCACTAGCCGCCCCAAATGCTGCAACAAATCTAGCGGCTTCGAGTCAGGTCAGGCACTGAACTTCTACGAGCTAGGTTCAATAGAGTCTTGCGCGGGAGGCCGAGAATCTCGGCGCCTCGCTGGCCATCGAGGAACTGTTCCTGCATAAAGCCCATTGGAGGTTGCATATGAGAACTCCTCGATATGAAGTTGATTCTGGTTTCTACCAAGTGCGCCCAATTCTGGCAGACGCATCAACCGCCATGTACATTTCAATACTGTCGCATGACGCACGAAATCAAAGGCAAGGAATTCTATCGTCAACCCGTCTCCGAGGCCATTCGCCCGTGTATGGCGACGCGTCATAAACTTGTTCCGGAAGCCACCGTTCCTGGTGCTTTTGATTTTTTGCCGATCCTGAGGTTTGTCCTGCCACTTTGGGTGTGCGGTGTGGCTGGCAATCGGATTCAAGTGTCCGACTAGCCTTTTCGGACAGGTGGAAAGAGTTCTTTGATGACTGAACAAGTGTTAACGCCTTAAAGGGCCATGCCTGTCTGTCACAGCTCAGTCGATCGTATAGGTCCCGAGATTCGTTGCGTGAGCGATCTTGGAAAGCCACGATCTTTTCGGTGGCGATTTCGTTCAGGCTATCGGCTCGATGCGAGGAATCCTTCGACTGATCGCCTCTTTCGACATTCGTTTTCGGGCGAACTCTAGGTTCCGTTCGGCTCCTTCCGTCAATCCCGCTTGTGCAGCTCCGCGCGGCGCAAATCAAGCACGCTGTGCTCGCTTCCGCGCCCCTCTTCGGCTTCGGGGATTGACCGCGCCTTTCTCCGAATCCTTTAACGCGGCGAGCCTGAAGAAAGCATGCCCAGGATGGGCTGAAGCCGTTGAAGCACGTCGTGAGTGAGAAGCCAGGGGCGGAGGCTTGAGACTTGCTCCAGGACTACGCGAAAGAGCATTGCCCTAGAAGCAAATCTTCAACATGTGAACTTAGGATTTTGACGCGGCTTGTGAGCCAAAATAATAGCCTGTCGCGGCTCCAACAAGCGCGACCAGCGGACCGAAGACAAGGGCTAACAAATCGTGAAGTTCCTTGCTTCGGTCTGGGTGAATCCAGAGAAGGACGAACGAAACTATAATCGTTGCGGCCAGCAGGCCTATCAGGGAAAGTGCGATCCAGCCCCGTACGTTCTCTCGAGCCTTCATGGGGTCAAATGGAACCACCTCAAGCCCAGAGAAAGTGCTATCCGCAGCTGAACCAAGATCTACCACGGCCTCCGATAGGTCTGGTTCGCTCTTTTCGCGTCGTTGATTTTCCGCTTGCCCAGAGTTGATACTCATCACCGTATGAGCAGTTCCCGAAGCATACCGCTGTCCTTATCCTTGATAAGAATCTTGCTCCCCTCTGCGGCCGTATCGCGTAAAAACTTTTCAGTCGCCACGGCTCTCCGGACAACTTCGGCCATCGACGAACCGGTCTTTTGGGCGAGTTCTCTGAGGGTTTCGATGCTCTCCTCTGGTAAATTCATTGAGGTTCTTACGATTTTCTGATTCGCCATCGTTGCTCCCAAGGCAATCGCCAGAAGGAGATTGCATACCGCAATTATATGCCCCAGATGCGCTCTTCATACCGCCTATATACCGCTCTTGTACCGCGCAAGGGCGCGGGTCCCGACCGGCTTCTCTGCGCCAACCTTTTTCTTGGTCGAGGTGGAAGCACCCAGAAACGCGATGAGCTTGGCGCCGATGGGAGAACCGAGACCCGTGCAGGCGTCCCAACCCGGACCGGCAGCAAAGGCTCCGTTGTTTCCCGCCACGATGTCCTTGAAGGCCGACGCTGCTTTGGCGGCATAGATCTGCCGATGGATCAACCCGGCGCTTTTTCCATTCTGCTGGTTGTTGAGCGCGATAAGCCCAGCCCAGAGAGGAGCAACAGCGCTGGTGCCCCCGAGGACCATGTCCTGGCCGTCGACGCGAATCTCATAGCCTGTTTGCGGGTTGGCATTCCCGCTGACATCTGGAACGCCTCGGCCCCCAAAGTTTGATGAGGGTCGCGGCACGTTTGCATCGGCCTGCCAAGCAGGCAAGGCGAAAACGCTGCTCACTCCGCCTCCGGTCGCGCCCTCACCGCTGGCCTGCTCATTCCAAGTAGTTTCGCTCAGTATAAAAAATGTTCCAACCAGAGCATGTTTTAGCTTTGAGGACGAGGAGTCGGCAACGAGACGGGTTCCGCCACACGCAAGGACGTGAGGGCTCGACGAGGGAAAGTCGACATTGTTGCCTAGCCCTCCGTCGGTTGAACCGTTGCTACCCGTCGCGGCGATCACGGTAATCCCAAGAGCAGCGGCGGACTGGCAAACCGCGTCGAGAGCTTTAATTGCTGGGGGGTCCAGCTCAATTCGGGTCCGCCCCAACCAATTGAAATCACGCTCGGATTGTTGGTCCGGTCATGAACGGCGCACGAAACGGCATCAATAAAGCCTTGATCGGTGTTAGGAGCGAAGTAGACAATGATTTTCGCGCCGGGAGCGACAGCGGCAGAAACCTGGATGTCCAGCATCACCTGGGCATCTGCGCTGTTCGCGTTACTGGGAGAGTTTTTACCCTTGTCGACGGAAACAGACAGCACTTCTGGCGTCTTGTGCCCTAACCTTTTGAAGTAGGCCTTAAGATCTTTGGTCCGGTAGCCGCCACCCAGTTCGATGATTCCTATGGTCTGATTGACGGCAGTCGCGACGATCGGGAATCCGTAGGCATTCGCCCCTGAACAGGCGTGTAGGAAACCTTGGTGCCAATTTCGGCGCTGCGGACCCTAGCGTGAGGTGCGGCCTGAGGACGATTATCAAGCCCCAGGACCGCCTCAACCGCCTCGGCGAGTTCGGCGGGTAAACTGATGCTGCCCTCCCGGGTTCGATAAGGTTCACCGTCCAAAGTTTTCTACATGAGGCTGACGCCGAAGGCCTTCTGCATAGCGGCGACCGTCCCGCCGAGCTTGATCGTTCGCTGCTCAGGCTGGGGCGTGCCCTTCTCAACCGTAAGCCCAAATTCTTTCGCAAAAGCGCGCACCAACTTGATTGCCTTAGGATCAGCGTCGTGTTTCTGTCGATACTGGGCACGGGTGAGGCGATCTTTGCCCAGGCGATTCGTATTGAGCGGACTTTTGCGCCTGACGATTACGGAAACAGTGATGACGCTGGAGGGGCGTGCCGGCTTTTCGGCGGTTGCCGCGGATAGGGGCGCTTTTTGACTTCCCGGCAGTACAAAGCGCTGCTGGGAGGAGAAATGGAGCGGCTTTAACTTGCTGGATGTCACTGGATCACCTACGGAATTAAGTGGGGCCAAACCAGAGTGGAATCGCAAGTGTACATAATTCAAGCCTTCGCAGGGACTTGCCCCCGAAAACGTGGAGCGGCGAACCGAGATGACCGTAGTGCCGAATCAACACGAAGGTGGTTACTTATCGGCCTTCTTCATGGGCGTCACATGGCCGAATAACGGCTACTCGGAAGATCGAGACCGCCATCATCGCTGTGGCCCTCAAGTTGCCGGAATACCGCCTATATTGCCAAGTGACGACGTCCCACTACTTCGTGGTCACTGTCTCGGGTGGGAAAAGAAAACTGATAGCAGGGCCGAATCGTTCGCTCCAATACTTGTCCTGGTGCTGGCCGCCCTGCTGGACGGTCAGCTTCACCTCCGGATGATTCATCAGACTTTTCTTCAGGTTCTCAGCGAGCGTCCGGCTCATGGCGACAAACGCGTAGTCGAAGTAAGGGAATCCATGAGCCACCGCTTCTCTCGGCGGCACCTCCGTCGTGCCCACGCCGATCGATACGCGCAGCGGGCCCTGCACCACCGTAGAGGTCTCCTGCAACACCCTGCCGTTCCCATTCTGCAGTGAAGTGCTCTCGAGCAGACCAAGCCCAAACGTATCCGGCTGGTCGAGCAAAAGAGTGAGCGCGGCCAGTGAGCCTAACGATGCGCCACCCACGCCCCGGTGTGCCCTGTCGCCTACCGTTCGGTATCGCCCGTCGATTAGCGGGAGAACTTCCGCTTTCATAAAGGCGGAGAGCTTTTGCGGCGCATCGGCCATCGAGCTATACCTGGAATATTCGTCCTCGCGATGGCCAGGCCCGGCATTATCGATTCCAACGACGATCAACGGCTGCACCGCTTTCCTGGCAATCAATTCCGTCAAGGTTTCGTCGACGTGCCACTCATCTTGGCCCGGCCGTGTTGTGCAACGATCAAAAAGATCCTGCGCATCGAACATGTAGAGCACTGGGTACCGCTTCGTGGAACCGTTGTAGCCGGTCGGCAGCCACACGCGCATAAGACGCTTGTCGCCATATATCTTGCTTCGAAACGACATCATCTCGAGCGTCCCTGAGACCGTGCTCTTACATGGCTGGGCCGGGGTCTGTGCTTCTACTTTGCCTCCATTCGCCAATCCGAGAATTAGCAAATGGAAAAGCAGGATCATCCGAAGAATCATGCTGAGCCTCTCGCTTCGACTTGGCTGGTAAATCTACCAGCCTGTCTCCCGTACTATAGAACACTACATAGGGGGCCGTCACCGGGATGATACGTATCACTGCGGATCAAGAGAAGGATCTGTACGTGTGGTCAGGGATTTGTGGTCAGGGATCTGGCGGAACTAGTTCTCCGAGGGCGAATCAATATGGTCAATCACGACTACCTCTACCTTACCTTTCGCCGGTTCGAGCTTTAGTCCAAGCTGCTCCTGTACGGCGGTGAACAAGGAGGGATCTTTCAAATCAGACAACTCGCCGCTGCTTAGGTCTTGCCATGGAGTCCAGTGCAACGTCCAGTCGTACAGACCGCTTAGACCCGTCTTATCGACCACTATCCGCCCACGGCCACCCAGTAGGTTGCCGACTTCGTCTTGTCTTTCGAGAACTTCAGCCAGCATACCGATTGTCGTACCTGCGCCAGAGGCTGTGCCCACTCTCGACCGGAGAGATCGCGGTTTCACCGTTTCCACAGGATTAGCTGGATCCATCACGCTTGCCTTTAGCTTCGGACCACCCGTCGCCACCACTAGCGCGTAGATCGGTAGCAGCCTCGTTTCAAAGTGAATTTTGAGGTTGAATCGATCAGCAAGTAGGGCCTGTTGCATGAATCGGTATGGGTTATAGGACAGAGGCAGTTTGGACATTGCGGCAACTTCAGCATCGCCGACTTCTGCATCAATATCATATCGTTTGGAAATCATCCAGCCGGACAACCCAACAACTTGACGGTCATCGTCAATCGTATAGGCGAAGTCGATTAGGTCTTTCACTGTGACATTCATCGCGAGAAATCTATCTGCGCCCTTAGGTCCAAAGGCACGGATACCCGTAACGCCGGGTTGGCTTGGTTTGATCGTCGCCACCTCAAACGAGGGCAACGGTCCGGTCGCGTGCAGAATCTGCCCGTCGCCCTGGACCCCACCCATGATGCTGACTACTACCGGCAGGACTAAAGCCAGCCGCTTAGCTAGAACCAAAAGTGCGATTTTTTTGAAATCCTGCCCGTGCGCGTTACGTTCGATCATGATCGGACATTCTTCAGGCCATTATCTAGGGTCCAGCGGGGCGAACTATGCCCTTGAGACGGCAATCCAACGCTACTCTCTCTATGAAGCCCTGAAAAGTCTTGCGAGTTCAACCAGTGGATGCAACACCATCTGATAGAGATCATTTGTTTTTAGAGGTGGTGTTCATGGCCTGCGCACGCGCTCGATACGGGCAGGAAGCCGGCACTCAAGCACACGCACAAGCATCCGCACTAAAATCCGCATTGAAGCGACTCCCAGGACAGGATGGCGCTGACACGGGACGGCATGCGCACGCCAACCACCTTCTCGACCGGACCGGCAGGGGGATTTGTCAAAAGGTTCTTTGTAGCCCGAATCGCAACTGAAACGGTTCGGCGGGGTGGAAGACATTGGTGAATGCCGCCGAGGCTGTTGGCGTGAGCCGGGAGATGTAGGCGTAGGTAATGTCGTCATTGCGGCGGTTCAGCAAATTCAACAATTCGGCCGAAACGCGCCATCTCTCGCCAATTTGATACCCGACCCCCGCATTGATCAATAAAGTAGCCTTCGAGCGATTGAGCCCATCGGAAGTCAAATCGCGCGGGCCGAAATAGCGCATGCGCAACGTCGAGGTAAAGCCTTTGTAATTGTGCAGTGTGATGCCCGATGAAATCACCACCTTAACCGCTTCGGGAACCAGCTTCCCGCCCGGCCCCTGCACCGGATAATGGCCACCGTCCGGATTGCTGTACGCCGCATCGTCCGGGTCTATTTCGGTAAACTGGGCGCGCGAGTTCGCCATATCTAAATCAAGAGCCACATGGTCCGTTGGCGCGTAGTAATTCGCCCATTCGATGCCATAGCGGTTGCTCGGCGATGCTGACGCAACCGTGTCCCCGGTGTCGCCATCCTGCTCCAGTTCGGAATTACTGCGGAGATACCAGAGCGAAAGGGTGCTTTGCATATGCGGAACGGCCGCGGTGCGCACACCGAACTCCCCGCCTTTGGTTTGGACCAAGGGGGAAATTGGGGTACTGGACGTGGGGAAAGGATTGTCCGGGGAAATCGGTTGCACCCTTTGCGTCGCCCCACGCGCGTCGTTGCTGTGAAAACTGAATCCGCCCTGCGCATAGAACTCAGTATTGGCCCACGGGCCGAAAATCAAACTCGCTTTTGGTTGGGGCAGGAACTTGGTGGCCGAGCCGGAATTGAGCTCCGCAAAGTTGACCTCCGGAGATCCAGGCAATTCCGTGGCAACATAAGTGGGAGTCAAGCTGGTGACGACATATTTTGCGTCGTCGCCGCGCAGGGCCACAACCGAGCGGAATTTGTTCGCCCACTGGGTTTTATTTTCTACATAAAAACCTGCCATCGTGTCCGTAAATTTATTCAAATCCGTGGCCGCGGGCAGGATCGCTATCAGATTCGGATTGGTAACGCACTCGGGGATGGGTGCGGCGTTGCAGGCGTTGCTATCATTCTTGTCCGTGCGCACACGGTTTTCCGCCCGGAAAAGGCCGTTGTGGACCCAATCGTTGCGCACCTGGAGGCCGAAGGTATTTTCCACCCTGCGGCCAAACCATTGGCTGAAAATCGTGTGGTGCGCGTCCAGACCACCCACCCAGCGCCTATCCTGCTGTTCGAACTGATCACCCTTAATGGGGTCATCCAGGTAGTAAGTGAAATCGGAGAACAAGTCGAGATCGTAATAAAAACCGTAACCCGTGATCTTGGTCTGGGAATTTGCCTGCTGGCGATGCCATTCTCCCTGCAAGCTGTAACGCTGTGACTCGCCACCGTCCGTTGGGTTCAGTGCGCCAAAGTAGCCCACCAGGGGAATGGCGGCAACAGGCATTTGATCGCTTGAATGCCATGTGCCACGGTAAGCGCGGGTCGTGATGCTGAAACCATAGGCGTCTCCGCCCTGGCTGTAGGTTACAAGGCCGTTGAACTTGTAGTAATTGTCCGGATGCGTCCATGGACCGTTATCGTGATACGCTTCTCCGGCGTAAAACAAATTACCCAAACCGAGCTTTTGCGATACGCCGAAAATGGCCCGCCCGTAGCCATACATGCCACCTTCCACCTTGAAGAAATTCTCGTGCGGCTTCTTGAAAAATTCTAAATGGGCCGATCCAGCCGAGCCGTAGTTGCCGACATCCGCGTAATAAGGGCCTTTCTCGTAATTCAGCCGCTGCACAAACTCCTCAATCACGGTGTTCATGTCCGCGTACCCCTCGCCGTGGGCGTGCGACGGCAGGTTAAGCGGCATATCGTCGATGAAAATCGCGAAATCGGTGCCGTGGTCGAGATTGAAGCCGCGAAGAAAATATTGGTTGGCCTTGCCGCCTCCGGCGTGTTGCGTAATGATGAGACCCGGAACCGTTTCCAAGATTTCTCCCGCACGAAGAATCGGACGATCCTGGAGTTCCGTTGCGCCCACGGTCCCCTGGGTAGCGGAACTGACAATTCCGACCAGGTCATCCGCGCGTCCCTGCACGTTTATGATCGTGCTGAGAGATCCCACAACCAGAGAGATGCGCAGTGGGTTGGGCGCCTCGGTGGTCCCCAGGGTGACGGACATTTCTTTGGTTTCAAAACCGGGATTAGACACAACGAGTCGATAATTACCTGCCGAGACTCCAGAAATAATGAAGGAGCCGCTCCTGTCCGACTGTGTCGTTCTTTGTAAAGTACCGTCCTCGCTCAGAACCGACACGATAGCCCCGGCAATCACTGCGCCAGACGTGTCGACGACAGTTCCTGATAGCTGAGGCGGATGCGTCATATCACTGGCGCCGAGCGGATCGAGCACCGAACCCGAGAATCGGATCGGGTTAGTTTGTGCGGCGGTAACCGGGCTGATGAGGCCGCACAACAAAAGGCTTACGATTCGCCACTTCGTGGCTCGACCGGCGTTTCGCTTCGCCGATATTACGGATATTCCATTCGTGCTACAGAAGCGTCGATCAGCAGGAGGGATTAAGTTCGAGATGCGCATCTAACCCTCTCTGGGACGATTCCGGGCCGGCAGTACGATGCTTATGAAGCTCGTGTTACTTGATTTACGTAACATGGGGTCCGAATGGATGCCGAAAAACCGCGAGCACGGCCAGAGTATTACATTTGGAGTAATCGTGCTACGCCCAAACAGACTTTTGCTCAGGATTGATGGGATTGATGGGATCGATGGTGTCC
>JBARKD010000434.1:0-5953 GCA_049800615.1 Acidobacteriaceae bacterium
GTTGGGAACATTTAAAATAAAGGAAGCGATCGGATCGCCGGCATTCACCGTATCGGCTCGATTAGGATCACCCGTCTGCTCCGCCGCAAAGCTCATGTAGGGGACTGCATTGATATCGTTGTAGTAGTTCCCAGCAAAACCGGCGCCGAATTTTAGAGAGTGAGTTCCCCAGATCTTTGTAAGAGTACCGCCGAGCGAACTCAGGTCTGTTGTACCACCGGACTTATCGGCTCCTTCGAAATTGTCGCCGGCATTGGAATATCCGACAATACCGGGCCCAGGAACCAGGTTTCCACCAGTTGCTCCGGGCGCTTCGGCAAATCCCCCGGCATACGACTGAGAAAAGCCAATCTGTTGAAAGATATTCGCGGTAGATTTCGCAAATTGGGTTGCGAATCCGACGGCCACGGATTCATAGCCACCCTGTACTTGCAGCACAAGGGTTGGGCTGAAAACATGCACGATGCTTCCGCCATAGTTAGTTCCGGGAGTGGTGGTGACGTCGGGCACGCCAGGAAGCCCCCCGGAAGTAGTCTTGTTGTCTGAGATATTGCTGTATCTAAACCATATCGAATCTTTTGCTCCAAGGCTCTCGTCTATGCGAATGTCCCATTGATTCTGTTTCTGCGTGATTGGCGTAGTATCGAGTGCATTATCCCCACGGCTGTCGATAACGGGCCCGGCAGCAGGAAAGACAAACTGAGCCCAAGCGACCATTCTAGGATCGATCAAGCTGGCTGGAATCTGGTTTCCGACGAATGGCTGACGAATATATTGCCCCGGGTGCGCCGGATCGGGATTGGTGGTAAATGGATTGTAAATCTGTGTCGGCCACGCGGTTTCATCACCGGCCAGTTGCGCCGCAGTGGGCACTAACAGTGGAGTATCACTGGTCTCGCCGTACCTGAATCCCTGATAATCGGCAAAGAAGAAAGTCTTGTTTCTTCCGTTGTATAAATGTGGTATCAAGACGGGTCCACCAAGCGATCCGCCGAACTGGTTCTGATGGTAAGGGGCTTTCGCTACCGTGGATGGCAGGAAATAGTTGCGGGCATCGAAGACCCGATCGCGATAGTAATCCCAGGCTGAGCCGTGAAATGTATTGGTGCCGGATTTGGTGACGACATTGACTATGCCGCCCAAAACCGCACCGTACTCAGCATCGTCTGGATGAGAGACTACTTTGAATTCCTGAATATCGTCAATGACTGGGGGCACGCCGTAAGTGGTAAACTGCGCTTCCAAATTCGGCAGACTATCGGTCAGGAAAAGGTCGCTACGGTTCGATTGTCCGTTCACCGAGGGGGTTACAACGGTCGAGCCGTTTGCAGAAGGCGCGCAGCATACGCTGCTGTTTTGCGAAGTGTTTGCGCTCGTTGCCCCGGGTGTCAGGGTCAGAAGTTCCGTAAAGTTTCTGCCATTCACCGGGAGATCATTTACTTGCTGCGTACCGATTACGGTGCCGAGGCTACTGTTTGAAGTATCAAGTATGGGATCCGCGCCTTGGACTGTCACGCCTGTCGATGCGGCGCCGACGGTTAACGTCAGATCGATCGTCGCTACTTGACTCACCGTTAGCGTGAACTCAGGAAGCTGTTTGGTGGTGAAACCCGGCTTGGTGGCCAGGAGCGTATATCTGCCGGGATTGAGGTTGACAATTTCGTATGCCCCGCTGATGTTGGAGGTGGTGTTATTCGCCACCTGCGTGTCGATGTTGCGCAAGACCAAAGTTGCATTGGGGATGACTGCCCCTTGCTGGTCCCGGACAACGCCGGTGACAGTGGCTGTGGATACCTGGGCGAAGCTCTGGAACGAGCTTAGGACGAGAGTGGTTATCAAAAAGATTGAAAACCGACGAATGGTCGTTATTAACGTGGCCGAGGATGGCATTGGCGCCGGCCAATATCTCATCAATCGCATAGTGCCTCGTCTTAAAAAGCATCTGAAGTTTGCGTCACAGTTCTGGCTTTCGGTTTAAGGGCTGTCTCGTAACGTTTCGAGCGAGCAAACAGCCAGTCTGGAACTGGTCGAAATCAATCACCAGACGGATCAGCGCACCTAGCCGCGTGAGCCGTACCGCTTCTGAGCGCGTAGTTATCGTGAGCGAGCTAAGTTGTGGACAAGCGAATCAGCCACAACAACCCTGGGGGTTGGAAGAACATGCTCCCGCTCGGCGGGATGGACGAAGAATCATTGACGTCGCCTGCACGAAGCATCCTAGCCAGAAACACATGTTGGTGTCAACTCCACTGCTGCTCTTGCCGGAAAATCGGCCTGAGTGAGTTGAGCGGGCTCTCGAAATAGCCGGCTGTCGAGGCTAGTAGTTTCACCAGTATTCACGCACACACGCTCTCCCACAGCATGCTTGTGGGCGACTAGAACTTCGACAACACCACAACTCTTCCGACGAAGAGCGGACCTTGTGACGCTGCGATAGGGTTCAAGGCTGGGCAAGCGGCGAGCGGGTTCCCTTGACTCGCCTGCGCTGTTCGCTGGGTGCACAATGGAATGGGAAAAGGTTCGACGACACAGGAGGACCAGAATGAGCATTGGTGCCTTGCTGCTCTTGGCGCTGAGCGTCTCGGCGGATAACTTTGCGGTGTCCCTGGCTCTCGGGATGTCGCAAACGATGCGCATTGCAAAGCTGGCGCTCCGCCTGTCGCTTACTTTTGGCCTCTGCCAGTTCTTGATGCCATTGCTGGGATGGCTAGCGGGGTCGCGGCTCACGTTTCTGTTTCGCGGGTACGAAAGATGGCCTCTCTTCGCGTCATTATTATTTGTGGGCTGGCGCTTGCTCCGGGCCCCAGATGCCTCTGACAAGGCTCAGCAGAGCGACTTGGAGTCAGCCGGCTCGATACTGGGCCTTGCTCTGGCAACTAGCCTCGATTCACTTGTGGTCGGCTTTGGACTCGCGATGGTGCATGTCAGCATTCTCGAAGCAAGTACAGTTCTCGGCGCAGTTGGCGGGGCTCTCTCGCTTGTGGGTATCTTGTGTGGGAAGCGGCTGGGCCACGCACTCGGCAGGCATAGCCGGCTTGCAGGCGGTTTGACGTTGATCGTAATTGGAGTCCGCGCGCTAGTTGCGCGTTAGTCGGTTGGACTGGGACGCAAGACTCTTTTCTCGGAGAAGCAAAATGGTTTGTACCAGGAGTAGTAGGAATGCGCTGATAGGAAGGAGCCAGATCCCGGCTTTGACGGTCGACGCCTTCGCAACATAACCAATGGCCGCGGGTAAGATCATGCTACCGGTAAAACCAGCGGCCATAAGAAGCCCAAAGATTGTCCCGAAGATCTCCGGGAAAAGACTGCTGGTTATTCCAGCCGTGGTTGGGAAAATGGGGCCATAGCAAAGCCCGGTAACGACTACGGCAACGATCGTCGCCTGCAGATTCCATCCCAAGGCCAGAAATACGAGTCCTATGACTGCACCCGCTGCACAGGCCGCAACCACGATGGGTCCGCGAACTCTTTTCGTGATCTCGCTCGCTGCCAGCCGTCCAGCCAACATTGATGCAAAGAACGCAGCGAGTATTCCTCCCGAGGTTTGCGCAGACGAAAAGAACTCCTGCTCAAAGTAAGTACGAAGCCAACCCGCTGTCGACGCCTCGAGCGACGAATAGAGGAGAATCACCAGCGCGAGCAGGAGAATCGATCTATTCAACAGCGCGTTGCGCATCAGCGTCCAGTTAAGTCCACCCTTTGAACGAGCCGCAGGAAACGTCTGAGTAAGGCTCAGAACTCCCGGTATCGCGTTGGAGACTCCCACCAGGACCAGCGCTGGCGCTAAACCAAAATGATGGGCCATCAACGTAACAAGCACCGGGAAGGCCACGGTTCCCAGGCTAAAGAAGGAATTCGCCAAATTGAGGGCCGCCGCGGGGTTCACAGGGTAAAGGTCGGGCACCAGGGTGTTGGATCCACTGTTGACGCAACTGCCTCCCAGGCCGACGGCGAACACAAGCATGGCCAGAACGTGGTAGTTCGGAGCGACGCTGATGGTGGCAAGGGCAACGGCGCAAAGCAAAGAGCCACTGGCCAGCACCGGCTTTTTGCCGAAACGGTCGATCAACGGCCCAGCGACGAACGACATGGGAATCTGGGGCAGGAAGAGCAAGCTGATGAGTGTCCCGCCCTGTGCGATGTCGAAACCGAAGCGCGCGCGTAGTTCAGGCAGGGTAGCTCCGAGAAAGGCCACCAATGTGCCAAACGCGAAGGTGCCGGTAGACGCGGTTACCATCAGATACGACCTTGCGGTCTGCCGCGCAGTCTGGGGAGCCGCCATTATCTCAGCGTTCCTCCTTCTATCGCATCGATCTTACCCAACGTGCCTGCATCGTGAGCGCCGGGATCCCTGGTCCTGAATATCCGCGCCTGCGGAAGGAAAATCTCCGACCGCGCTACGAGATCATTGCTGTTGTGTACTATAGCCTTGGTTTCGGCATATAGTTCTGAATTGTGCAAGGGGATGAAGTGAAACTCAGCCGCGGTGACTTCCTGAAGTTCATGGTGGCGATGGGCGGCACTGCTATTGTACCGAAGGTTTGGGCCAATCCCTGGGGCTTACCCCTCGGCATTCAACTTTATACCGTCCGCAACGATCTCAAATCCAACTTCGCCGGGGTTCTGGGGAAGCTCGCTGCGATGGGATACAAGGAAGTCGAAGCCGGCTTCACCGACTCCGGAGAGATAGATTTCAATGGAGGTTCGGTGACAGAGTTCCGCAAGGTGCTTGAGGGTGCCGGGCTGCGCGTGCCTGGCGCTCATTTCCCTGTGCCCAAAAACGATGCGGATTGGGGTGGAAACATCGAGCGGGCGCACAAGCTGAATCTTCAATATATGTTGTGCGCGGGGCCGCCGGAGGAAACCAACTCCCTGGACGCCTGGAAACGGGCGGGAGCCTTTTTCAATCACCTGGGCGCGCTTTGCCGAAGCGCCGGAATCCAGTTCGCTTATCACAATCAAAATCACGAGTTCGTCGTCTACGAGGGCGTGATTGCCTACGATGAGCTTCTGCGTTCGACCGATCCGGCGCTGGTGAAAATGGAACTGGATTGTTTTTGGATGACATTCGCCGGCAAAGATCCGGTGGAATATATGCGCAAATATCCCGGCCGGTTTCCTCTCTTACATATCAAAGGTCTCAAGGCCGGCTATAAGCCGACGACCGGACATTTCGAAGGAAATCCCTTCACCGAAGTTGGAACCGGCGTCATTGACTGGAAACGTATCTTTGAAGCCGCCCGCGCAGGGGGACTCAAACACTATTACGTCGAGCAGGATCAGTGGGATCGTCCTTCGCTGGAAAGCGCGGCCATTAGCGCGGCCTATTTGAAGAAGCTCCAGGTTTGAAGGCGGAGAGATACGATGAAACTGGGGTTTTTCACCGCGGCGCTGGCAAAGGTCAGCCTTGATGAATTGATGCCGCGCGTCACGGCGCTCGGCATCGAGGCGATTGAACTCAGTACAGGCAATTATGGCGCGAATGCTCACATTCAACTTGAGTTGATAGAGCAGCCGGCGAAACGTAAAGACCTGCAACAGAAATTGAAAGATGCCGGGTTGTTTATTAGTGCCCTGGGATGCGGAGGAAATGTTTTACATCCTGACACGCGGATCGCCGAGGCGCACGCGACAACCATGCGACGAAGTATTCTGCTCGCCGAAGCCCTGGAGATTCCGACCGTCATCAACTTCTCAGGTTGTCCGGGCGACTCTGATCATGCGAAGTATCCCAACTTCGTAACCGTGGCGTGGCCACCGGATTACCCCGAGATCCTGCGCTGGCAATGGGAAGAGAAGGTTCTTCCGTTCTGGCGGAAGGAGTCTCGGTTTGCCGCCGAGCATGGCATACGCATCGCGCTCGAGATGCACCCGGGATTTGTGGTTTATTCGCCGGAGACCCTGCTCCGGCTCCGCTCGGAGACCGGGCCGAACGTTGGTTGTAACTTTGATC
>JBARKD010000435.1:0-1743 GCA_049800615.1 Acidobacteriaceae bacterium
GCCTCGATGACGATGCAGGCTACCTCACCAACGCTGGCGCTGCTCATGCGGGCGTTTTCCAGGCTGGAATTTGCCGCCACAAAGCCCAGCGTTGCCAACACCTGCCGTGCACGCGGCCCGATCAACGACGACCCTGTCCATTGCTGGCTAACGTCTGCCAGCTCCACATCGTCCATTACCACAAAGTGATCGAGATGGCGCATCAGGGTCGGGACCTGATCAATTCCCGTATCCAGCAGCACGTCGCCGGCGCGACGGTAAACATAGCAGTCGCCCTGAATGCGTCCCCGCATGCTCAACAGAAGGCTGTAATTTCCCTCGCCCTCCGGCAGAGCTTGCACCGCGTTCGATACCATGCCGTTTAACCAGCGCAGCCGGTCGCTTCCGGTAACCAGGATCTTCCCCCGCCAGCCCAGGTCGCTCACGCCGGCGGAGTGCAGCAGGGAATCAATCTCCCCTGGTAGACCGTCAAATACCCGTGGCGTCAACGCGCCGCAATACAGTCCCGAAGAGACCGAGGGACCGAGCGCAGCGCACAACGGCGTGGGTCCTGCGACGGTTCCGGGGGCGATTTCGGGCATTGGGGAGCTATGGGAACCGGCGGTCGAATCTGGGTGGTTCGTGGCAGAAAGCACAAGAAAATTATAGCCTTGCAGCAGAGCAAGTGCTGCACGGCGCAGGCGGAGCTCGGAAAAGGGTTGAAGAAATGAAGCGTATCTGCAGCAACTCATGCACTTTAGTCGCGGCGGCGCTCCTGCTGGCCTGTGCCCTCTCTACCTTTGCCCAGGACGCCCACCCCCAGGACGCCCATCCCCAAAAGGACACCAAGATCACTCCCGAGCAAACCAAGGAGCTCTTTCGTTCTCTGAATCAAATTCTTAGCTTTGCCAGTGATGACACCCAATTGCAAATACGGCACGAGGTAAAGCGGCGGCTCATCACCCGTGAGGAAGTGGAAAAGTACATTCTGGATAAGTTCCACGAAGACAAGGACGCCAAACGCATGCAGCGCGAAGAGATCGTGCTCAAGAAGTTTGGGCTCCTTGACCGGGATTTCCAGTTGCAGCCCTTCCTGATAAGTCTATTGAAGGAACAGATTGCCGGTTACTACGACAACAAGACCAAGACGGTGAATCTGCTGGATTGGGTTTCACCCGAAGAGCAGAAGCCGGTCATTGCCCATGAGCTTACGCACGCGTTGCAGGATCAACACACCGATCTCGACAAGTGGGAGCCCGACGAGCCGGACACGCTTTCCAAAAACGTGACCGAAGACAATCGACGCCTGGCCATCGACGAACGGGATACAGCGCGTGATGCGGTGCTCGAAGGGCAGGCGATGGCGGTTTACCTGGACTACGACCTCAAGCCGAAGGGCAAGAGTCTGCTCACTTTGCCGGATGTGATGCGAACCCCCAAAGAGGACCTGGACAGCTCCGGGACGTCCCCAGTGATGGATCGCGCCCCCCTTCTGCTCCAGCAATCGTTGCTTTTCCCCTATCGCGACGGGCTGGGATTCGAGCAGAGACTGTTGAAGGATAAGGGCCCGCAATATGCCTTTGCCGGGGTCCTGGATCGGCCCCCCTCAACCAGCTACGAGATCATGAACCCCACAGCCTATGAACGCCGGCAAACAGTTCCTCTGCTCCAGATGCCCGATGTGCACGGGTTGCTGGATCCTGAATACCAGCCGTATGACGTAGGGGTCATGGGCGAGCTCGATGTGCGCATTTTGACCGAGCT
>JBARKD010000436.1:0-1544 GCA_049800615.1 Acidobacteriaceae bacterium
GTCCGATCGTCTTAGCAACGGTTGCAGTCGAGCATCATTATCGCGCCAAAGTACAAGCCATTGCCGGGCCTGCTGCCAATCCTGAGGAGTTGCTTTGCCTAAAGCGATGCGCCCTGCGATCTCGTTAAATTCACGCGCTGTCTCGCTTTCCGGAGGCACAGCATCCACAAGACGGTTGAGCGGCGTAAACGTGGTGTATGTTCGCAATTCCTCACGAACGTATCCCTTGGGGGGCTGTACTACGGCAGCAAGCACCCTCAACGGTGCCGGGTCCGCCTCGCCGCTCATGCGCTGTAGCATTTCATCCGTGTCGTACCGGTAGTGCAGACCATAGTACTGGAGCTTCTGCGATATGATCGCGAGCCGCTGGTACATCGAGTCAACATCCTGTGTTTGTTGGGGAGACCACAGGCGCTCGGCGATCGCTGCGGTACGCGGCCAGATTCTGGTGTCTATATTTTCATATGAAATTAGGTCGGTCCACATGGCGGCCTCGCCGCCAAGGATGAGGGACTTCTGCTCCTGCACAAGAGTGGCCGCGTTGTTCCCCAGCGGGTCGACCAGGTAATGCTCCGCGGCTGACTGGTTCAGGTCGAGATAGTAGCCCCACGAGAGCACGCCACGGTAGCCGCGCCGTGCGGCATCTGCCAGTGAGTCTTGCCCACGCCAGGATTGAATCACAACGTCTTTAGGAGTATTGGGCTGTAGTACTTCGTCCCACCCAACCATAATTTTCTTGTGGTGGGCGACGATCTTCTGTATCTTGGCGGTGAAAATTGCCTGCAGGGCCGCGCCATCCTTAATTCCGTGCGCCCGCATGAACTCCTGAATACGCGGATTCCCTTCCCATTCCTTGGCGTCGCATTCATCACCCCCTGTATGAAAGTAGGCATCGGGGAAAAGGCCAGCCATCTCGCCAATAAATCCGGAGAGAAATTTGTAGGTGCTCTCCCGTGTGGGATCCATAGCTGAGCTTTGGGATGGATCTTTTCCGCCGGACAAGTCAGGGTAGGCGATAAACCACGACTTTGTGTGGCAAGGCATATCGAACTCCGGCACCACCCTGATGCCGCGATCGCGTGCGTACTCGACAACCTTCCGGATCTCATCCTGGGTGTAGTACAAGCTATCGGAGGCCTTCTTCTGTAACAGCGGAAACTTCTTACTTTCCGCATGAAAGCCCTCGTCGTCCGCAAAACGCCAATGGAGGACATTCAGTTTGACCGCTTCCATCCCGTCAAGATCGCGCTTAATGACGTGGATGGGAACGAAACGGTGCCCGCTGTCGATCAGCAATCCTCGCCAGGGGAACCGGGGTTGATCGTCGATGATGACGGCGGGAACGCTAAAGCCTTTAGGTGTGATCCTTACCAATTGAAGAAAGGTCTGAAGTCCGCGCATCACTCCGATGGGGTTTGCCGCCGTCAATCGAACATCAGTGGTCGAGATCTCAAGATGATAGGATTCATCCTCACCCAGTTGCTGAACCGGCGCACTCGGTCCCGCAGTTTGGATCATGAAATGCGGCTGGTTAACGACTGCTT
>JBARKD010000437.1:0-3368 GCA_049800615.1 Acidobacteriaceae bacterium
ATCATGTGGTATCTGCAGTTCTTCTTTTATGCCTGGGGCGCGGCAAACATCCCAGCCAACTTCTCCTATGTGAACTGGATGCTGCACATGAGCGGTTACGTTTTATTTGGCGGGATCGTCGGCCTGGCGCTGGGCGAATGGGCCGGCGTGGGCGCCAAGCCGGTCCGTTTGCTGTGGGCGGGGATGCTGGTCATCATCGCGGCCGCGAATGTCGTGGGGCTCGGCATGGCCTCGTAGCCACGAGAAGAAACCCGCCGAATTGTTTGCGAAGGGGCGGGCGAGTGCTCGCCTTTCAGCCGACCGCAACCACCAGCTGCTCACCTTCCCGCAACCCGATCAGGTCAGCAAACTCCACGGTTACTTGTTCCTTGCTCTTCACGAGTCGAGCCTCGGTTGTCTTCCCTCCCGCCTGGGCGGTCGCGCGTGAACCGGCGGCAGCCAGCGCGCACGACTTACACGGCAAGGTTCCCCCAAGCACGTGAACGGTGAGCTGTACGCTCCCGGTTTGCGACCGCTTCAGCGAATACGTTCCCCACCCCGTTCCGGTGGACCAGAAGCACTGGAAGTTATCATGGGGCAGGCGCGGCATAGCACTCACATGCGCGCGATCTCCCTCGTAATGAAAACCGCTCAGAGCCACCACGCTCGACCATGAAGACATGGCGCGCGCATAGTGATGTCCGCATTCCGCCTCGTCCCAGGGGTTGCGTTTGATGCCGTCGAAGCGCGCGCGAAGATTCTCAACATACTCCACTCCCTGGGCAATCATGCCCGCGTAGAACATCAGCGCCGCGGTAGAGTGTTCCAGGCCGGTCCAGGCCTCAGCGTAATAGGGAAAAGGTATGTGCGGACGAGGCGCTTTGCCATAATCGCATACCACCACGGCCGCTTCGCCGTTTAGAGCATAAGTGCGTTGCACGGTATTGTGGTCAACCAGGGTGCGCTTGTAGTTATAGCGATAAATTGAGTCCAGCGTGGTGCGCACATGCTCAGGCGAGACCAGCGGGCCCAGCCCGGCGATGTCGGCCAGGTATTGCCCCAACAGTTGATCGATCAGGCAGCCTTCGCCCACCTGGTACTCCGGCTGTTCCGTATTCTCGCTGCCCATCCCGCTGCGCAATTGCGGGGCAATCTGATCGGGACGGAAGCCGCGAATCTCCTGCACATAGAACTCCCCGCGAAACAGGTGAGCATCGATCCATCGGCTGCCCTGGTCGAACAGCCTGCGATATTCGCTGGCGGAGGTGTCGTCACCCGCGGCCCGGCCCATCTCTTCTGCCGCGCGCAAGGCTCCCAGGTAATAGATTCCGCACAGGGGATTGGGGCCGTAAAACTCGACGTCATAGGTGTTGTGCTGAACTCCATCAAGCACACCGTCACGGTTCGCATCCCAGCCTCCTGGGATCCATGCGAACTCCACCGCCTTCTTTACCCGTGGCCACATCGTCCTGAGGAATGTCTCATCTCCGGAAAGCTTCCAGTCAAGATAGGCATGGATGATCTGCCCCATTTGGCCATCGGCCGCAGCAATGTTGTATCGCTGCTTGCCGTCGGGGAGAAGCTGGCGAAAGCGCATGCCTCCCTGGTCGTCCATGCTGTAGCCAAAGGCGGCCTTGCGCAGCGATCGCGCATACGAAGGAAACAGAAATGCCGTAGCCGTTTCGTAGTTCCAGACATGGGTGCAATTGCCGAAGCAGCACCCCCGATGATCGTCTGATCCCTCAAAGCCGTGAAATTCTCCGTCCGCCGTCCGGAAGCAGGTGGTGGTCGCCAGCGTCGATAAATTGGCACTCGCTCCTTCTTTGACCGCCGCCGGTATCGTGCTCGCGGCCAGCGTGTTGGCGAACGTGCGCGTGCGTGTTTCGAGCGACTGCAAATTCGCCGCCGTGTAAGCGGCCGCTTCCCACGCATTCCTGAATCGCGTGCAGTAATAGTTCCCGATAACGGTTTGCCCTTCCCCCGAAGGAGCGTCCCATCCGCACCATTCCGGCGTGCGGTTGGGAAAGTGCCAGGCCAGCAGAAAAGTAAATTCCGCCGAGCCGCCGCCGGGAATCGTCTTCTGCTGGCATAGCGCGCCGACCGCGCTGCGCGAAGCGGGCTCGTTCAGCAGCCCGCCGTCCTGCGAAAACGCATCCCAAAACAACATCGGCGAATTCCACCAGCGTCCACGCGGCCAACCCCGCCAATGTGTCGTGCCGGCGCCTGGCCCGGAAATCACGGTAAGGGCAAAACTGCCCTGCATCGGGTCCCCGGCGCTTAGACCGGGATTGGTCATCAACAAACCTTCCAACGAACCTGCCTGTTGGTATTCGTTCACCCGTGGATCGTCGTGGTCCCGTGCAACATCGGTGTTGGCCGGCGCTTTCACCGGGTTGTCGATGGAAAACGCAATCGCGACTTTCGCCTGCGCCGCGGCTGGATTCACCACCCGGTAGCGCAGGACCGCCACCGGCAGACCGGAATCATCCGGGTCGTGGGGGATAAACGGCGAGAACGCATCGAGCGTGATTCTCACCGGTATGTCCGGATCCTTGAACTGGATTTGCGCCAGCGGATACTGCGCATGAAACTCGGCTGTGGCGATCCGGCTCAGTCCGGGCGCATTGTTCGAGCCCAGCCCGTCCTGACCCTCGTAGGGCGGCAGGATGCGCGCTTCGAGAACGCGCGTGATGGGCTGGGCATTCCCTGCCTTGATCCAGATCGAGGGAAAGGCATACGGCGGAGAGAAGCCTTTATTCGGCCGGTTGAAGATCTCCCAATCGCGCAATTGACCTCGGCCGCCCAGCGCCACGCTGCCGGCGGCCACACCGCCTAGCGGAAAAGCCAGCATCTTGAGTTGATTGCCGCTGAAAACGCGCGGGTAGGCAATTCGTTCGTCACCCGGGCGAAGACGCGGCTGCTTTGCCGGCTCTGCCTCTGCCTCCGCGAAAGGGGAGATGTGGGGAATCTGCGTAGCCGCGCCGAGAGTGCCCGCGGCTTGCTTGAGGAAATCCCGGCGGCCGATGCGATTCATCGCTTTATACCTGGCCTCATGTATGAGTTTGCGGCTGCGCGCAAAAGCATGATCCCCCTTTGACGGCGGATCTCATGCCAGGCCTCTCCATCCCTTGTGGATGTTTGAGACCAGTTTTAGTGTAGCCGAGCTACGCGTTGGTTCACTTCGCGCGCTACTTTGCCCATGTCGTTTTTCTGCAGGTGGTAAGTGTCCACTCGCCCCACAAGATGACAATTCTGTCTGCGGACGGAAAATATACCCTCAGCGCTTCACAGGCTGCGGAAAAACGCGGCTTTGTATCAGGGCACGACTTCAGTCGGGCCGTAAATGATTCAGAATACGTCGGGCTTTAGCCCCTGCTTCACGTCTCTCT
>JBARKD010000438.1:0-7802 GCA_049800615.1 Acidobacteriaceae bacterium
AGGGTCCAACCAGAAGCCGCAGACCCGTATATGAGACAAGTTCTCGGGCTGAGGTAAGAAGCCCACCTCGGTTTGGTTGTGCCCGAGTGGTCTATCTCGCCCGGGACGAAGTTAGCGAACATCAGACTTTTCAGGGATGCCTTCGGTGGCCTTAGCCGCTCGTAATGGGAAATACGACGAAGCGTTCCATACTTCTCAGGGACGAGGAAATTTAATCGTCAAAATTTAATCGTCGGAATACAACCGGCATGCCCGAGTTCAGGCAGGTGGTGCAACCTTGGCGTTGCCATTCCTGGGAAATCTACCACGGTCCTCCGGGCTCGGCGTGAAAGCGAGGGAAATCTTGGAATTACTGCAGTTTTGCATACTCCATTTTGGCTTGCTTCAGGACGGGGATGTCGGGGTCAGCGTCTTTCCATAATTCCAAGAAGTCCTGGAACGCCTTTTTGGCTTTTGCCGTGTCGCCCACCAGCGCGTAGCAGCGCGCCATCCCCAGATAGGAAAGCGAATAGAACTGTCCCCAGTTTGGGTGTTGCCAGGTAGCGCCCCAATGGGCGCCCTTATGATCCACGATTTTCTGAAACTCAGCCACCGCCTCCGCGCCCTTGCGCAGACGCAGGTAAGCCAAACCGCGCAAGTACGCTACCTCGGGATAAGCGCGCTCGTATGGCGAGGCCGAAGCCAGCAGTTCCACCGCTTTTGCCGGCTGATCACCCTTGAGCTCGATCGCGGCGCGAATAGCGGGGAGCTGTACTGCATTCCAGACGGTATCATTTGGAGAAAGCTTTGATGTCTCCGCGGCCAGCTTCTCCGCTTGGGCCGCATCGCCGCACATCGCCAGCGCCAGGGCGGGACGCTGCAGACGGTGCACGGTCTGGCAATTGCCCGAGAGCGCGTCTACGCGTGCATCCGCCTCTTCGAGTTCGGCCGCAACATCGCGGAGCCCTTGGCGCAGCGCTGTCTGCGCGGCTCGCTCGTACAACCTGCTCGACTCACGACGCTGGCCCAGAACATTCCGAGAGGCCGCCTGCAAACCAAAGCTGAGGTACTCCTCCGGCCTGCCCATATACCATTGAGTTTCCCTGGCGACGGCTGCCTGGTCGCCTTGGACATAGGCCATTTCGAGGAAACGCTGGTGAATCCTCGCTCCGCCGATTCCCAGCGCTCGCAATTTCTGCACCACTTCCCCGGCCTCAACCAGCCGATCAAGGCAGATGTAGGCGTCCAATAGACGCCTATAGGGGAATTCCACACGCGGCTCCAGCCGAACCGCTTCCTGGCCTGCCTTCAGCCCCTCTTCGAACTGCCCTAGCGCTATCAGGCTTTCGCTCCACTCGTTAGGGAACATCCAAAAGCGGGGATAGTCCTGGTTCGCCAACCGATATGCGTCATTTGCTTTGTCCAACTCGCCATTGAAGTTGTAGTACTTGGTCGTGATGAAGTCTCGCTCAAATGGGGACACGCGGTCGATCAAAGCGAAAGCCTTATCGATGTATTCGCGCTGGCGCCCTATCTCGCCGGCGCTTTGGAAAGCGCCAGCAAGAAGGGCATAAGCGGTGGCGAAATTCGGATCCAATGCGATGGCGCGTTCAGCGAAAGGAATGGCGGCTAGAAAATGACCCTGGGTCATCTGGTCATCGCCTACAGTGTAGGTTTGGAGAGCCTCCAGCGAAGGCGTAGTCGCCGGTACCAGCGGACGATTCCATTTCTGGATCGAGCTTCGTGATTCTCCCAGCTTGCCGCGCATGGCAGTCGCGGCGGTCCCCAGCGAATTCAATACGTGCTCTTTATCGACCGCCTGAATCTGCTCCCGGGCAAGCGTTGCGCCGTCGTGACAGGCGTTTGCCTGGAGCGTGATGACATAGCTTTTCCCCAGACTTGCGATCGTGCCGTCGATGGTGGCGGCGGCTCCTTCACGCACGCAGACTTCGTGCGCGGTCTGATTGGTAATGCGTGCGCCCGGCAGAAGACTCATCCGGCGAAGAGCGCGCTGCACCTGTTCGTCGTCCATGATTTTTAGAAACGGGGATTGTTCCAGTTCGATAGCCAGGCCCTGGCGAAGAGTGCCGTCAAATACAGGGTCGCCGGTCGAATTGGCGAAGTCGGCGAGCACAACCGTATCGGTTTCGGTGAGAGCCCTACTTCGATTCAGGGCCAGATGATGCCGCAGAACCAGAAGCAGTCCAAGGCTGGCAATCGCCATCGCGCCAACGGCTCCTGCGGGGAGCAGCCATTTCCGCCATCTCGGCTTGGAGTGCGAAGGCGGCGGAAGGGCGGGCTGGGTCTCGACGGGCTCCGGCGCGTGCTCCTCGATCACAATCTGAGCGCGCGAGCGCGTCTGCGCAATCAGGACCTCGCCTCCCTCGGTGATCGTACGCACCGGAACAGCGAATCGATAGCCGCGGCCCGGCAGGGTGACGATGTAGCGCTCTCCCTCAAGCGTGTCGCCGAGCGCCTTGCGCAGCTTGAAGATGTGCTGGCTCAGGTTGGCTTCCTCGACGAAAGAGTCCGGCCATATCTCCTTCAGCAGCTCCTCTTTCGAGACCACTTCCCGGCCGCGGCGCACTAACACCAGCAGCGTCTCAAAGGCTTTCGGAGTCACCGCGATGAGTTGGCCGTCGCGGAGGAGGACCTGCTTGTCCGGGTCCATACGAAACGGACCGAACTCGTAGACGACCTTGGGATCGGCATTCATGGCATAAGAACAACGTGTACCCACCCGAGGGAGGAACGTATCGGAAATCTACCATAGCTCTCCGAGCTTCCCGCGCGTTAAAAGCGAGACGCCAACGGGTAACAACGGGTTGGCTAAGTTGTTCATTCATCGACATCAGGCCCTTCATTCAGATTCTTTAAGAAACATTGAAATGCTCATTGAGGACTTTTTGTTCCGGCTCCGCTCAGGATGCGGTCATTCGAAGCCGCCGCACAGATGGCGAATTCCGGAGCGAACCCGGATTTCCTGCCACGCAGCACAGGACAGGGCCGCGTGTGCGCCTTTCAGTAAGGAAAGGCGCATGAAGTTCGCTAACGCCACCAAGTTCAACAGGAAATCCGGGGAAGCGATGGCGGTGAGGACAACAAAGATCACGATCGAAACCGAAGGCCTTTTAGTCCTACGCCAGGCACGAACGGTAGTGACTTGGTGCCCTGGTTGTCAGGCCGAGGTAGACGTAGTGCTTCTGGGTGAGGACACGGCTCAACTCCTGAGCGGGTTGCCAACGGGCACCTTACACACTTGGAGCCCGCCTGAAGGTCCTGTCCTCATCTGCCTCCGATCCCTCGCGCAGCGCTCACAATCCAACGACGTTTAAACCACGAGCGAACGCTCGCCAACAAAGGAGAAGGACGATGATGGACACGGTGAAGAAGCAGACCGTTTTGCAGAGGGCCGGTGTGGTGGTAGCGGCGCTTTGCTGGCCGCTTTGCGCTTCCGCGCAAGCTCCCTACACGCTAGTGGATCTTGGCGTGGTGGGTGCAGCAGGCGGGCCAAACCATATCACGAACAATGACATCAGCGTTGGCTCGGTTCAGGGTTCCGACGGCAACGACCATGCGGTGATCTATTTCAACCAACACATTATTGACATCAACAAGCCCGGCCTTGGGGGAGCGAACAGCCTGGCATACGGAAACAACCCCTGGGGTGAAGTCGTGGGCGGAGCCAACATTGCCAATGTCGACCCCAAGAAAGAGGACTTTTGCGGATTCCAGTCACTGGGAATCGCTACCGCCACCGCCAGTTGCCGGCCGTTCCTGTGGTGGGGCGGCCAAATGACCGCACTTCCGACTCTCGACAACAATCATGGCAACAATGGCGTCGCCGCCGCGATCAACGACCTTGGCGAGGTGGCCGGCACAGCGGAAAACACAATCCCCGGCTGCCCCACCCAAAACCCAACGGCATATCTAAACCAGTATTACCAATACAAGCCCGTCCTCTGGCGGGATCACGCGATAGAGGAACTGGCTACCGTGGGAGGAGATCCGGTCGGCACGGCTGTGGCCATCAACAATCATGGGGAAGCGGCGGGGATTACGGGTACCTGCGGTGCCTTCAACCTTCTGTTGGGTTATTATATGAATCCGTTACACGCCGTGCTGTGGGAGAAGGATGGCACACCCACTGACCTGGGGTCGCTGGGCGGAAATGAGCAAAGCCTGATAGGAACCGGCGCCAAGGACATCAATAGTAGCGGCCATGTTGTGGGCTTCTCCTCGCTGCCGGATAATGTGACGTTCAACGCTTTTCTCTGGACCAGGAAAACCGGCAAGATGAAGGCTCTGGCGCCAATCAAGGGAATCGCAAACAGTATTGCCTTCGCTCTCAATGACAGCGATGTGGTCGTGGGATCTTCGATCAATTCAACCTTTACAACCCTGACCGCGACCATTTGGAAGAACGGTGTACCAGCGGACCTGAACACTCTTATCCCTGCCAACTCTTCGCTGTACCTGATCTCTGGCTGCTCGATTAACTCCCGCGGTCAGATCCTTGGATTGGCGACAAATCTAGCTGGCACCGTCTATCACGCCTACGAACTGATTCCAGTAGGCGAATAGCCACCCCCGGAACAAGCGCGGAATGTGGGATTCGGAACGCCGCGCCGGAAATGCCACCGAATCCGATCAACCATCTCGAGAGAGTAGGATTTTCCTGCTCTCTCGAATCCTCACGTTATTCGCCAGAGCCTGACGCTTGGATCAAAATCGGCGAGCCCATTGCGGACGGTCGTTCTGCGTTTCTAGATTCAGTGAATCAATGTGGCTAAAGCGCGCCACGTCCACTGATCCAATCGTATGTTAGTCGAATATCCCGTGTGCGTAGAGGTTTACATACATCTCAATGTCCTGTTTTCGTTCCGGAACCAACATTCGAAAAATCTCGGCGGCAAATGCGACCGGGGAGAGGCCGTTTGCCGTAATCACGAGCTGGTCCCCAATTGAACGCGATGAGCGGTACATCTCCTGACCGCAGTATTTGGGCACGTATTTCTCGATGAACCCGCTTCCGTTGCTCGTATGCAGGCGGCTATCGAGAAGCCCGGCGTGCGCCAAAGCTAGAGTTGCCGCGCAAATCGCCGCGATAGGACGGTCCGCAGCAATCATGGCGATCACTGCCTCTGAGACCGCATCGACTTCTTCCTTCATCCATGCCTCACCACCGGGGAGGATCAGAATAGCTGCTGATTCAGGTGTGAATTCAGATAGAGCGATGTCCGGAATAACCGTCATCCCTCCCATGCTCGCGATAGAGTTCATGTCCATGCCAATCGTTTTTACAGAGAAACCGAACGTCCGCCGCAATTCGGCCAGGGCCGAGGCTGGCTCCCAATCTGCATAACCGTTCCGGAGCAATACGTATGCTGTGCCTGTCGCCATATTCCAGTGACTCCTGTGACCGGTCAGTATACGGCGATGAAGCGCTTCACTGCGGGGGCCGATCGGGACAGACGAAGTAACCCCCAAAGGAAATGCGTTCAGATTGCGGTGATTTTCACCTATATGCGGACAGGGTATCTATCACTCTTATCTCTTGAAGGGGATCACCTATTCCATTCATGGCCTTGGCTTCATGTCTTTCATCAGATGTGCCAGATAGTCCGTTGGCGAGAGCACTGTGACTCCTTCTCTAATTTCCTGAGGAAAGTGTCTAAGATTGCCGGTCACGAGCCATGCGCCGGCCGAGTGCGCCAGTGCAAGGAACGGCATGTCTTTCGGGTCGGGCCTAGCGTGAGGCCAGCGCACGGGATCGGAAAGGTACATGCTCTCTTCGACCAGGAATTCCAACCAAAGCGGAGGAAACCCAAACCGGTTAAACTTGGGGCGTCGTGCGATGGCCCGGTATTCTTCGACGATCAAAGGGCTGGTGACTAACTGCACCTGCCCGTCCAGGACCCAATCCATGACTAGCTTCGCTGGGGCGCCTTCGGCCATTATGCCGGCGGAGACAATTATGTTTGTGTCCAGGACGGCGAGCCTCACCTCGCATTCCGGCGTTTGCGAAGTCTGCGAACCTGCTTGATCTCCTGTTCAATCTCCTCGTCGTTCATCTCGTCCAAACCAGACACTTTGGCATGGACCCAGCTCTCGCGCAGGCTCGCCTTCGCCATCGCCCTGCGCAATTCCCTGTCTTCCATGACGACATCTCCGAGCACCGGAACAAGAAAGTAAGCTGGTCCCTGTTGACCAGACAGCAATATGGTTTCTCCCTGCGGAACAGCCTCCAGGGCCTTTGAACCACGAGTCCGAAACTCTCGAAGCGAGATTTGACGCATAGTGAGCTCCCGAACCTATTGTAGCCGAAACGGCTACGGCTCGGTCATCCCACAAAAAGCACCGTTTTCCACTGATATTCGGCGTTGCGGGGGGCGCACCGCCTGAGGTTACGTCGACCGCATTTACCCATTCCCGGCCCCAAGAGCAGTCTCAGCCTGAATCGTGGCAACAGGCAGGCCGCTGGCATAGTTCAAGGCGCAAGAGCATGAGAGACCGAATCCAAGGCCATTTAGACCTCAAGGGAGGTGTAACGGAGGTCCTTGGTCCCAAGTGTAACGAACGTTCAAGTACACTCACTCCCGTTAGCAGTCTTTAGGGCCGGGCGTTGCGGGGCGGGAACAGAGACTGTTACGACACTCGATCATTTTAGACCGAATTGGTGGCGAGAAGCCGACTACCGATCATCGCGAGTGAGCGATTCCACAAGTTAGCGCATTACGTCATTCTGCTCGCAACATGATCTTCGGATCGATGCGCGAGGCACGTGCTATGACTGGTAAGGCAGACAACAAAGCTATCGCCAACAAGACTAGTGCCGGACCAGTAAGCATGACAGGGTCACTTCCTTTCACGCCATACAGCAGCGTCTCAACATAGCGCACCGACGCAATCCCCAGGGCTGCGCCGATCACAGCGCCCGTCATCACCATCAGGAAGATCCGCGACGTAGCCTGCCACGCGATGTCCCCGATCCCGGCACCAACCGCGATACGAATCCCGAATTCGCGCTCCCGCTGCTGCACCGAATAACTAAGGACTCCGTATAGACCAATCTCTGCCAGCAAGAGCGCTACGAAGGAGAAGAATGCTGCCAGCATCGCCAGCAGTCGTTCGCGCACAGTCTGGGCTCGCACCAGAGCGCTCTGTGTGCGAAGATCGCTGACGCGGAAGCCGGCGCGTGCTTGCGGAACTGCCTTGCGCAGAACAGGCGCGAGCGCCAGTGGATTGGAGCCGGAAGTGCGGACGAGAAATGTCTCCTGAGTCTCCGCCTGCGCCACGCCTTGAGCATCCACTTCATGAAAGGGAATGTAGGCCACCGGCACAATCGCATCTCTGAGATTGCCGTAGGGAGCATCTGCAACCAGTCCCACAACCTGGTAATGATTTTCTCTCTCTTGAAATGTCTTTCCGATCGGATTCTTTCCATCAAAAAAAGTCTTGACGAAAGTCTGGTTGACGATCGCCTCACCGGGAGTGGTGTCGCCAGGGCGAAAATCCCTTCCGTCGAGCAAGGGTATTTTCATGGTCTCTGACCACCCCGGCGAGATCGCAAGCAGGGAGGTCACAATCGGACCCGGAGCTGCTCCTCCTACCGAAACAAAGTTATTCCAGTTGCCGCCAGACAACAGCGGCCAGCCCGCAATCGCAACTCTCTCTACGCCGGGGACGATCCGTAGGTTATCTGCAATTTGATCCCACACCACAGGGGGTTGGCCTTGTTGTGTAACCACGTCCAGCAACAGTAGCTTTTCCGGAGAGAAGCCCAAGGGTTTATTGGACAAGCTCTCGAAGGTCCTTACGAA
>JBARKD010000439.1:0-11587 GCA_049800615.1 Acidobacteriaceae bacterium
CTGTTCCAAGACACTAGCTTGATAGCATCAGAATGGACCTATGCCGAACCTAACCCCCCGGGTGCGATTTGCCCCGTCGCCTACAGGTATGTTGCACGTGGGCAATGCCCGCACCGCTCTCTACAACTGGCTGTTTGCCCGCCACGCCGGAGGAAGCTTCATCCTGCGGATAGAAGATACGGACGTGGAGCGCAGCGAGACACGCTACGAAGCGCAGTTGATCGAAGACTTACGCTGGCTCGGATTGGACTGGGACGAAGGGCCGGTCATCGGCGGGCCATACGCCCCCTACCGCCAGAGCGAGCGCCTGGAAATCTATCGCCAGCGCACCGAGGAACTGCTCAGGACGGGCAAAGCCTATCGCTGCTTCTGCACGGCCGAGGAACTGGAGCAGGAGCGGCAGGCGGCCATCCGCGAGCACAGGACGCAGGTTTATTCCGGTAAGTGCAAAATCGTAACGGTTACTGAATCGGAAGCGCGCCGCGCCGCCGGCGAGCCCTTTGCCGTGCGCCTGGCCACGCCGGATACGCCGCTGCGATTCCACGACATCGTCCGCGGCGATGTCGAGTTCTCGAGCGAGGCTGTGGGAGACTTTATTCTGGTTCGCTCTTCGGGCATACCGGTCTACAACTACGTAGTCACCATCGACGACGCGCTCATGCACATCACCCATGTCATTCGCGGTGATGACCATATTTCCAACACTCCGCGGCAGGTGGCTATCTATCAGGCCTTCGCTTGGATGGTGCCGCAGTTTGCCCATCTTTCGACCATTCTGGGCAGCGATCGGGAGCGTTTGTCGAAACGCCATGGCGCTACCTCTGTGGCCAGCTTCCGCGAGATGGGGATTCTGCCGGAGGCCCTGGCCAATTATCTGGCTCTCCTCGGATGGGGCGCGGAAGGCGGCACGCGTGAAACCTTCACCCGTGACGAGCTGATTGCCGAATTCAAACTGGAGCGGGTCACTCCCTCGCCCGCGGTCTTCGATTGGGATAAGCTCCACTGGCTCAACCGGCACACCATCAAGCATTCCCCGCTGCCCGAGTTGCGCGCACTGGCGTGGCCCTATTACGCCGCTCTCGAGTGGCTGCCGCCGCTGGGCTCCGCCGGCGACCGCGTCACGCAATGGCTTGATCGCGTGTTGGAGCTGTTTCTTCCCGCGGTGGATCAGCTGCGGCAGTTGCCGGAAAAATCAGCGGCTCTTTGGCGGGTGCCCACGGCGGATCCGGAAGATGCAGCCATACTGGCTTCCGAAGCGGGTCGGCGCGTGATCCGGTCGTTTGCTGTAAAGGTCGGCAACGAAACAGTCCCGTTGTCGGCACAGCGATTCAAGGAGCTGATCAACGAGGTGAAATCCGAAACCGGGATCAAAGGCAAGGACCTTTTCCACCCGGTACGCATTCTTCTGACCGGAGCGCATTCCGGTCCGGAGTTCGACAAGCTGATTCCGCTGTTGGAAGAGGGAAGCCAGCTTGATTTACCTACCCATGTCTTGAGCGTGCGAGAGCGCGTAGAAGCTTTTGCCGCTGATTGACTCCACCTTTGCGCATGGCTGGCAAGCGGAGATTCTCGCCTCCCGGCCATTAATCCTGCCGCCGCGTCAGTACGTGTATCCGACGCAGGTGGAAGAAGTGGAGCGAGGCGCTCTGGAAATCATGGTGCGCCCGTCTGGCGGTGCGCAGCCGTTCCTGGCCACGTGCGCCCTGGGTTTTGCCGATCCGATCGTGCCGACAGGCGTTTGGGCATGTCCCAATCCGGCGTGGATCTGCGCTGTTGCCGGCGGTTACGCTTACCTGATTGACAGCGGGAATCCAACGCAATGGGAACAGGTGGAATATCGGCCTGTAACCGCAATCACACCCATCCCCCACAAGTCCTTGTTAGTGTTTGCCGGATTTCATTCGCTGCTCGGCTGGGGACCAGCAGGGCAGGCTTGGAGAACAGGGAGGCTCAGTTGGGAGGGGGTGCGCATTACGGCCGTTGACGAGGATACGTTGACAGGGCTGGGTTGGGACATGAACACCGACAGGGAACTGGAATTTGAGGTGAACCTCAAGACCGGAGAGCATCGCGGCGGAGGCTACCTGGTATAGAAGCTCAGGCCGGCGTCGCCTTGCTGTAGTACCCGGAAGCGTCGCAATGGACCGTAGCATTCCGCGGGAGCGATCTTGCGGCTATGTTCGGCGACCACCAGACCGTCGGCCGTAAGCAATTTGTCGGCATGTCGTCCGATATCGGCGAGAGTGCGATCGTAGTCTGCAACGGCAGCATACGGCGGATCCATGAAAACGATGCTGCAAGGCGGACTCGTGTCGGACAATCGGCTCAATGCCGCGGAGACACTGGCGGAGGAAATCTGAAATCCGTCATGGATCCCGAGTGAAGAGAGGTTGGCCCGGATAGCAGCGACTGCCTGCGCGGCTCGCTCTATGAAGTACACCATGTGGGCGCCGCGACTGAGAGCCTCGATCCCTACAGCTCCTGAGCCCGCGTAGAGATCGGCAAACACTGCCCCCTCGATCCGCACGGCCAGCACGTTAAAGAGGGTTTCACGTAGACGATCGCTGCTTGGCCGGGTGATGGATCCACGGGGCGCGACCAGACGCCGCGAACGGTATGTCCCGCTGATCACCCGCATCCGGTTTGATGGTAAATGAATCCATTGCTTCCCAATGAATCTCCAGGTTCTACAATACGTGTAAGGACGGATGCCGATGCGAGGATGGTCGTTCCCCCTAGGGCGATGGATGGGCGTGGAACTGCGTATCCACACATTCTTCATTCTGCTGCTGGGCATCTGTATGGCATATGCGGAGAGCGTGCACCTCCCCATGTTTCGCGGTGTCGGCTTGTGGTTAGTGCTGCTGAGCGCGGTCGGCGTGCGCGAGGTGGCGCGCATGCTTGTCGCCGCCTACCATGGACTTCAACTCCGAAATATCCTGCTTCTGCCCATCGGGGGCCTGGTTGCCTATGCCAACGCCGAGAGCGCGGAAAACGCCGGTACCACGAAAATTCAGTGGCGGATGGCTGTCACCGGACCCTTGGCGAATCTAAGTTTCGCCCTGGTGGTGGCCATGCTGGTGCTCGGAATGTCTCCCACCCTGAACCTTCTCGAGAGACCCTGGATTACGGCCGCGCACCTGATTCGCAGTATCGTTTGGCTCAACGTGTTTTTGGGTGTCCTGAATCTGCTGCCTGCTTATCCTCTGGATGGCGGCAGGGTAGTTCGGGGAGGAGTCGCCCGTACGCAGGGCAGGGCGCAAGCTGCGCGGATTGCTACCGGGCTGGGGCAGATCCTCGCCATGACCGCGATCATTGCCGGTTTGGTGCTAATGAATGCGTGGCTCTTGTTGGCTGGATTTTTCATCCTCATTGGCGCCCAGCTCGAAGACCAGGGGGTCCTTTTTCAGAGTGTGGTGGACACTGTCAACATGCAGGACATCATGCTGACAGAATTTTCCATGTTGGCTCCATCGGACACGCTGGAGGACGCCCTGCATAAGTCCATTCACAGCCTGCAGGACGATTTCCCCGTGGTTCGCGGCGATAATCTCGTGGGCATAATCTCCCGGCAAAGTATCCTTTCCGCCTTGCGCAGTGAGGGAAACGGTTACGTGCAGGCTGTGATGTCGCGCAGCTTTCACGTGGCCCAGCCCGAGGATTCATTAGGAACGACCATCAGCCGGTTCGCCGGCCGCGGGCTGTCGCTGGTGCCGATTACCGAGGGAGAGCGCATTGTCGGTATCGTCACACTGCAGAACCTGATGCACTCCATGAGCCTGCTGGCGGAAAGCCGGAAACTGCGTCGCCAGAGCCAGGAATAATCGTTGCTGGAACCGGGGCTGTACCTGGTCGCGACGCCGATCGGCAATCTCGAGGACATTACGCTCCGGGCACTCCGGATTCTGAAGAGTGTCGACCGCATTGCCTGTGAGGACACACGCCAGACCCAAAAGCTGCTGAACCACTTTGGGATTTCCACTCCCAGCGTCAGCTACCACCAACACAATGAGCACGAACGAACGGCTGAGTTGATGGGTCATCTGGCACAGGGTGGCTCGATTGCCCTGGTCAGCGATGCCGGCACGCCTGCATTCTCCGATCCGGGACTCGAATTGGTGCGGGCGGCTCTTACTCTGGGCGTGAAAGTCATTCCCATTCCTGGGGCCAATGCGGCGATCAGTGCCCTGGTCGCTTCCGGTCTCGAGACAGACCATTTCGTCTACGTGGGCTTCCTTGCCTCCAGGCCGGGACAGCGACGAACCGAACTGGAAAGCCTGGCGGCTCGCGCGCCCAGCCAAGCCCTCGTCCTTTATGAGGCTCCGCACCGTATTCTCGACACGTTAGCTGACGTCGAAGGGGTATGGGGAAGCGCAGTGCACGTGGTGGTTGCCCGCGAGCTGACCAAGGTGCACGAGGAGTTTTTGCGGGGCACAGTGTCGGAGGTGCGCGCAGAGCTCTCGCGGCGGGAAGTCGTCAAGGGCGAAATCGTGCTGTTGATCGCGGCTTCGGCGCCCGCCCAGGCGGCAAACGGCAGAGTCAGCATCCTGGAGCAGATTGCGCACTTAAAGCAGGCGGAGGGCCTGGAAGAAAAAGACGCGCTTAAGCGGGTAGCTCGCGAGCGAGGAGTTTCCAAGAGCGATGCTTACCGGGAACTGCAGCGCGAACGTTCCCGGAAATAGCGGATGGGTCACACGCATGTCGCCCTCCCCTGTAGGAGACGACGCAGCTTTCGGGCCGCCGGCCCTAAACCTTTGGAGGCAACTGCCAGGCCGGTACCGGGCGCTGGCCCAGGGGCAGATCGCGGCCCTTGACCCGGTCATAAAGGTAACTATCGCTGGTTGTTCCCAGCGACTCGTTATACAGGCTCGGCTCGCCGACCACCTCCCGCAGCTCCTCGGCAAAGCGATGGACCGCCTGCAGGGAGGCCGCCGTTGCCGGCACCTCGACCCTGTTATTCGTCCAAAACTTCTGGAATCCTTTATCGAGCAGCGTCGCTACCTGGCCACCAACCATGTATCCCGGCCGTTCCCGCCATCTCACCTCGATTTGCGGGAATTTTTTCTTCGCGGCCTCGGTTTCGGGCGCGTTGATAAGGATCGCACCGGCGCCGTATTTGGTCACCAGAACCTGATTTGCGACCCCTGCTACCCCCTGCACATCAAACTCTAATGTGCGCAGGCTGGCTTGTATTTCTGCGAAGTTGAGAAAGTGCAATTTTGTTCGCATGGCTTGCGGCTGCCCGGAGATTGCCCCGTTTTTCCCGTGGACGCTACACTAGGAGTTGGCTTCACCTTTACTTTCGCACATTGGCGCGGATGGCTGCA
This sequence comes from Acidobacteriaceae bacterium, assembly GCA_049800615.1. Lineage (GTDB taxonomy): Bacteria > Acidobacteriota > Terriglobia > Terriglobales > Acidobacteriaceae > PALSA-350. The sequence goes on from JBARKD010000439.1 coordinate 5,328, forward strand.
ACGTGCGTAGATACTTTGGATCGAAGGTTCAGAACCAGGCAAATGCAAACCGAAGTGCAAACTGAAGTCAGCTCGACGCGGCGGACACTGGGCAGTAGCATCTTGGAACGGATTGGCAATACGCCGCTCCTTCGCCTGGACCGGCTGACCGCACATCTGCCCGGCATCACGCTGCTGGGTAAGGCGGAATGGGCTAATCCGGGCGGCTCGGTCAAAGACCGTGCGGCCTCGTTCATCGTCGCAGCCGCGGAAGCTCAGGGACTGCTCGCGGGAAGGCGCCTGCTGGATGCGACCAGCGGCAATACCGGCATTGCCTATGCGATGTTGGGCGCGGGCAAAGGATTTCCGGTTACGCTCTGCATGCCATCCAATGTTTCTTTGGAGCGGAAGCGGATTCTGTCCGCCTATGGCGCCGAAATCGTCTGGACGGATCCGGCGGATGGTTCCGACGGAGCAATTCTCAAGGCTCGCGAGTTGGCCAAGGATACGGGCAAGTATTATTACGCGGATCAATACGGGAATGAGGCAAACTGGAAGGCCCACTATAAAACTACGGCTAACGAGATTTGGCAGCAGACCCAGGGGCAAATCACCCATTTTGTAGCCGGGCTCGGCACCAGCGGAACGTTCATGGGAACAACCCGCCGGCTGAAGGAATTAAACCCGGGTGTCCAATGTGTTGCCATGCAGCCTGATTCGCCATTTCATGGGTTGGAAGGTTTGAAGTACATGGCCACTGCGATTGTGCCCCCGATCTACGACGCCTCTCTCGCAGACCGGCACGTCGAGCAGTCGACCGAGGGGGCTTATGCGATGGCTAAGCATCTGGGCAGGACAGAAGGTCTGCTGGTGGGCACATCCGCGGCTGCGGCGGTTTCGGCTAGTCTCAAAGTGGCGGAAGAGGAAGCTGCGGCCGGCAGAAGCGCTGTGATCGTGACCATCCTGTGCGATTCTGCCGACAAATATCTCAGCGAGCGCTTTTGGGAGCAATGATGACAAACACAACTCCTGATACGCGAATGGATGATACGCGAATGGATGACACGCGAACCACGCAAACGCTGAAGATGGGCGATGCGGTCTACGCCCAGTTGCGCCGGCATGGGGAAGAAACCTATCCCCACGAGTGTTGCGGCGTATTGCTGGGTAGGGCCTACGACGGGGTTAATGAGGTGGAGGCGGCTGTGCGCGCGGGCAATACACGCACCGATTCTGCCCATAATCGCTACCACATCGCTCCTCAGGAACTGGTCAGCATTCAACGCCAGGCGCGGGGGCGCAGCCTGGATATTGTGGGTTTTTATCATTCCCATCCCGACCATCCTGCGCGCTGGTCGCCGACTGATCTTGATGAGGCACACTGGCTTGGTTGTTCGTACGTGATCACCAGCGTCGAAAGCGCTGTAGCCACGCAAACCAACTCCTTCTTTCTTGCCGGAACCGGCGAAGATGACAAGCGGTTTGAAGACGAGGAAATCCACGTGTCGCCGGAGCGTTGTTGACCGCCGGCCCAGTCGTTCCCGTGCTGCTTACTTCATCAGAGAGAGAGAGTTCGACAAGTGAAGATCCACATACCTACGCCGCTTCGTCAGTTCGCCGCAAAGCAGGCCACCGTGACGGTCGAGGCCTCCACCGTTGCCGAAGCACTCGATGAACTTACCCTTACTCATCCCGAGCTGAAGAAACAACTGTATTCAGAAGAAGGCAAACTGCGTGCCTTCGTGAATATTTACCTGAACGACGAGGACATTCGTTACCTGGGCGACAAAGAGAATACACCAGTCAAGGAAAGCGATAGCTTGTCCATCATCCCTTCCATCGCTGGTGGATGTTTCGTTTCGCGCAAATAGGAGATTCAACATGGCAACAGTGACAGAAGTACCCGGGGTAGCCCTGCCGGCGCTGAGCAACGACGAGATCGCGCGCTATTCCCGCCACTTGCTTTTGCCCGAGGTGGGCATCGAGGGACAGCAGAAGCTTAAGGCAGCGAAGGTGCTCTGCGTCGGCACCGGGGGCCTGGGATCGCCCCTGGCCTTTTATCTCGCTGCCGCGGGTGTGGGAACGCTCGGACTCGTCGACTTCGATGTCGTCGACTCCAGCAACCTGCAGCGGCAGATCATTCACAGCACGAAAGATGTTGGCCGTTCGAAGCTGGACTCGGCGGAAGAGAAACTGAAGGCGCTGAATCCGCATATGAATATCGTCAAGTACAACACCATGTTGTCCAGCCAGAATGCCATGGAGATATTCAAGGACTTCGACATTGTGGCTGACGGCACGGACAATTTCCAGACGCGATACCTGGTCAACGATGCCTGCGTGCTGAGTGGCAAGCCCAACGTGTACGGGTCTATTTTCCGCTTTGAGGGACAGGCTAGTGTTTTTGCTACGGAGGAGGGCCCCTGCTACCGCTGCCTGTATCCGGAGCCGCCGCCGCCCGGCTTGGTCCCCTCGTGCGCGGAAGGAGGGGTTCTTGGCATATTGCCCGGTCTGGTGGGTGTGGTCCAGGCGACGGAGGTCATTAAGCTCATCCTCGGCGTGGGAGATCCCCTGATTGGCCGCCTGCTGCTGGTGGATTCGCTGGGAATGCGTTTCCGCGAGCTCAAGCTGCGAAAGAATCCGGATTGCCCGGCATGCGGCCTGCACCCGACCGTGACCGCGCTCATCGACTACGACCAGTTCTGCGGGATACAGCCGGCGCCGGCGGCCAACGCGGCCAAAATCAATGGAATCGAGCAACTCGATGTGACCCGGTTCAAGCAGCAGCGCGATGCCGGGAAGGATCTGTTTCTGCTCGACGTACGCGAACCGCATGAATACAAAATTGCGCAGATCGGCGGCTACCTGATCCCTCTGGGCGATCTACAAATGCGGGTGGGCGAGTTGGACAAGAACCGCGATATCGTCGTCCAATGCAAATCGGGAGGCCGGAGCCAGAAGGCAGCGGAATTTCTGCAGCAAGCTGGTTTCAAGGTCAAGAATCTGGCCGGGGGCATTCAGGCGTGGAGCGAACAGATCGATCCTAGCATTCCCAAGTACTAGGGCGTTCCCAAGTACTAAGGCGTTCCCAAGTACTAAGGCTGTTTCTCACGAGCATGGGTCCCGAAGCCGCTAAAAACGCGGCTTCGGGATTTCTTTTTGCTCCCAACCCGCCGCCATCGGTATACTCCGGGGTTGCCGGAAACTCGATGGATCTGATTGTCATCCGCATTATTTTTATCGTCGCACTGACCGGGGCGTGTTTTTTTCTGCGGCCATTCGCGCTTCAGCCCTGGCCGGCCGCCGTGCTGGGTGCGATCGCCGCAGCCTCGGTTATCGTATTTGAGCTGCGGGTCCGCGCCCTGAGCATCAAACGGCTTCTGGGGGCGGTTCTGGGTAGCGTGTTGGGTATAGCCGGCGCGGCGCTATTCGCCTCGGTGCTGGCAGAAGCTCTCCCCTCCGGCGGGACCCGAGCCCTCCTGCAGCTGTTCGTCCTCATGCTCATGTCATATGTTGGTTTGACGGTTGGAGCCAGCAAGGGAGACCTGCTGAACTTTACCGGCAGCCTGGCGGAACTCTTTGCCGGCGAGCGCCCGGCCGCCAGGCGTAGCGTCAAAATTCTCGATACCAGCGCAATTATCGATGGCCGGATTTCCGACGTGGTGGAAACAGGCTTTCTTGAAGGGACTCTCCTGGTGCCCGAATTCGTGTTGCGCGAACTGCAGATCGTAGCCGATTCGTCGGACAGTTCCCGCCGGCAGCGTGGCCGGCGAGGCCTGGATATGCTGCAGAAAATGCAAGCCAATCCTTCGTTGGCTGTCCAGGTTACCGAGGAGGACTTTCCCCAGATCCGGGAAGTGGATTTAAAGCTGATCGAACTGGCCCGGAAGATTGGTGCGTCCATCGTCACCAACGACTTCAATCTCAGCAAGGTCGCTCAGCTTCATCACGTGCCCGTGCTGAATTTGAATGACTTGGCCAACTCGCTGAAACCTTTGGTCTTGTCCGGCGAGAAGATGAACGTGTTCGTGCTCAAGGAGGGCAAAGAATACAACCAGGGGGTGGGCTACCTGGATGATGGAACAATGGTGGTGATTGACCACGCCAGGCGCATGATCGGCCGCGCCGTTGACATCACCGTAACCAGCATTCTGCAAACCGCTTCCGGTAAGATGATCTTTGGCAAGCTGGAAGAATCAGCCCTCAAACCCGAGCAAGTGCGCACAATGAGCGAGCTTCCTGGCTAAGCAACCTCGCTTTTGTGAAAATACGCTTCCACGTTACCAAAGCGCAGAAACAGATTTGACAGGCGGAAGCCGCCGGGTACAATCTTGCCGAAGAGCACTGGTTGCTCACTCCCAAATCCCCACATGGATACCGTCTGCAAACACCCTAAAGTACGCGTCGTAGCGCGCGAAGAGGACGTCGAATACGTGGAATGTCTGGATTGTGGCCAGGTGTTCGACACCCAAGAGTATCGAGACATGGAAATAGAAGAAGAAGTACTAGGGGAGGCTGAAGACGACAGATAGTCTCCCCTCTTGGTCACAGGGGCCCCGCTACCCACATCTCGCTTACCTTGTTGGCAGGAGTGGCGTTTCGCGATTCTACTGCTCCCGCTGCTACAACTTAGAAGCCCTGCTTAGCTGTAGATAACCGCTTCCAGAAAGCGATTGCGGAATTTGCCGTGCTCGTCGTAGTGTGCCAGAAGCTCTTGATATTTCGACATTTCCGGATACAGTGTTCTGATCCGCTCAGCTTTCATGACGAACAGCTTTCCCCAGTGCGGACGAGCATCGAACGGCTCCAGTTTGGCCTCGATCAGCGGAAGCACGTTCTTCACTGCCGGCCATTCCGGTTTCCATGTGAAATGAATCGCCATGGCAGGGCGACGGTACGCGGTGCTCATCCAAAGCTCATCCTGCTCTATGGTTCGCAATTCCGTAATAAACAGATGGGGAGTTATTTGATCTCGTAGCTGTTCGACTGCCAGGATCGCCTGGTAGCCCTTCTCCCTGGGAATGAGGTACTCGGATTGCAATTCGGTCCCGCTGCTGGGGGTGAAGTTAATTCGGAAGTGCGGCAGCCGTTCATACCATGGCCCAGGTATGCCCATCTGCTCGGTGCAGCTTTCTGCCGAGTGTCCGGCTAACGGGTGCAGATTTTTGCCGGCCGCTTTCGCTCCCAGCATTTCCGCATCAAAGTGGGGTGGACGCCCGGCTTCGACTCGCCGTTTTACCCACACCTGGCTGATGCGATGATTCTGCCAGTCCGTGAACATACTTACGCTGTATCCACTGGCGAAGATCTCGTCCAGGTGCCTCTCCAGTTGATCCATGGAGAGGTTTTCGTAAACCACCTGAGCTACCTGAAAGGTCGGCTCGACATTTAGCGTGACGCTGGTAATTACCCCGATAGCCCCCAAATGGACTACGGCTCCATTAAATCGGTCGCCGGCCCGCTCGCGTGAGAGAGCCAGCAGTCCGCCGTCGGCGGTAACCACCTGGAGTCCGGATACAGGTGTCGCCAGGTTTCCATTCTTGCTGCCTGAGCCATGGGTTGCTGTGGCGATTGCGCCGGCCACCGTGATATGAGGTAACGAGGCAAGGTTAGGAAGTGCGTACCCCTGGCTTTCGAGATACGGCGCGAGTTGACTGTAAGTAACTCCGGCTCCCACGCTAACCGTGCGCGCCTCGCGATTGAGCGTCATCCCGTTCAGATGAACGAGCGAAATCTGATTTTCGGTGCTGTCCGCGATGCCGTTGAAAGAGTGGCGCGCTCCCAAAGCGCGGAGTTTTCTGCATTGCTTCACCAGCCGCTGGACGTCTTCGACCGACTGTGGCTCGTAGAGCCGGTCGGTGCTATAGGTGTAATTTCCCGACCAATTCGTTCGCGGCGGCGCCGACGGCTCGCCTGAGCCCAACGGTGACAACATCGTTCCCGCCAGCAAAACTCCGGATGTTTTTAGGAACTCTCTCTTATCCATATTGACTGTCCTGAAGAAGAATACAGCAGTTTAGAGTTACCGGCCTGCTGTTAACGGGGAAGCTACTTCCGGCGGCGAACTCACGCGGAATTACCAGGAAAACACCTTTGCATCACCCATAAGGGTAATGCCAATGTTCCGAAAGAAGACGATATGCTCCAGCAGTTGATGCATTCCCATGCGTTCACTCCCTCACTGGCGCCACAGCTGCACCCGGCTCCCTGCCTTGCTTTGCCGCCACTCACTTATTCACCAACAAGCTTGTCGCTTAACAGTTTGAACCTGGAGCACGAAA